>JAVXWK010000648.1:0-11580 GCA_032230575.1 Pseudonocardiales bacterium
ACGGCCAGGTCGGCAACGAGGACCAGCTGCTGCGCGACATCGCCCCGGTGATCAACCGGACGCGCGTGCACGCCGTCGGCATCGACACCGCCGTCAACGCGGGCTTCCTCGGCAGGCTGGCCGCGGCGGGCGCGGGCCGGTGCGAGCTCGTCGAGAGCGAGGACCGGCTGGACGAGGCGATGACGCACATCCAGCGCCGCATCGGCGCACCGATCATCACCGACGTGATGGTGTCGCCGGAGTCGTCACTGCCCAAGCAGCCCACGGCGATCTATCCGGGCGTGCCGCTGGTCGTGTTCGGCCGCTACACCGGAATGCCGGAGGCTTTCACCGTGCGCGGCCGGACTCGCGACGGCGCCGAGTGGCACCAGACGGTCGCGGTGCTGGAACAGTCCGAGCCCGCGGTCCGGGCGCAGTGGGCCCGTGCCGCGCTGCGCGACCTCGAAGACCGGTACGCGACCGGTGACCGGGCCGTCGAGGACCAGATCGTGCGGACCTCGTTGCGGTACGGGGTGTTGTGCCGCTTCACGGCGTTCGTCGCGGTGGACGAGAAGGTCGTGTCCGACGGCACCGTGCACCGGGTCGTGCAGCCGGTCGAGCTGCCCTCCGGCTGGCAGCCTCAGCAGTTCTCCCTGCAGGCAGGGGGTTACGGCGGCCCGCCCGCGCCGATGGCCACGTTCGCCGCGGCACCTTCAGCGTTCCCGCCGCCCGCACCGCAGGTCTTCGCCGGGCCTCCCCGTGCCCGAGCCGCGGCGCCGAAGATGATGGTGCCCGGTGGCGGTGGCGGTGGCGGTGCACCCGCGCCCGACAACCCGGCGGAACTGCGGGAGATCGCCGCGACCGAGGTGCGGCGCCTGGAGAAGGACGCCGCGCTGCCCGCCTGGGAACGCCGTGACCTGCTCGCCGACCTCGCCAGCAGGCTGGGCACTCTGCTGGCCGCCAAGCAGGGCCCGGTGTACGAACCGCTGCGGCAGCTGGTCGCCGAGCTGAACGCGGGTGGCGATGTCGACAAGCTGTGGGCGCGCGCTCGCGAGGTGCTGCAGGAGTTCGCGGGTGCGGGGAAGGAGCGGCGCCGGAAGTTCTGGCGCTGAACGGGCCTAGCCTGATCAGGATCCCGGCGACACGCTCGTGGATGTGAGCGTGTTCGGGGAGTGGACGACAGCCGAGGGCCTGCCCGCGTTCGAATACCGGGCAGGCCCTCAGCCGTGGGATCCGATCATCGACCCGCCGTCGAACCGGCACGTGGTGCACATCGGCAACCGCCGGATCACCCTGGCGGCGGGCAGCGACGGGTTGGTCAGCGTGTGGGACGAGCACGTCGACTGCCGGTGGCTCGCCGAGCGCACCGGCAACGCCGGGTTCAGCGCGGCGGCGAAGTTGTTCGGTCCGACGTTCTTCCGGCAGTCGGCCGGGAACGCCGAGCGCACTGTCCTCTGTCCGGAAGGGGAGGTGCCGTGGCTGCTGATCAAGGTCGAGGTGGTGAACGAGGGCTCGGAGGTGCTGCGGCAGGTCTTGACCGAGGAATGGGTGGTGCGGCCGCGCGTCGTGAACCTGGAGTTCGGTTCGACGCGCGACGTGGCTTCGCAGGAGGCATCGGCGGTGGTGCTGGAGGAGGGCGCGGCACCTTGTCCCGACGCGTCCCTGGTAGCGCTGGAGGTGGTCGGCGGCGAGCGGGTGGAGACCACCGCCGGTCCGTTGACGATCACGGTCCCGGTCGAGCTGCCACCGGGCGAGCGGACGACCGTGTGGTTCCGGTTCGGCCTCCTGGACGGCCCCGCGGATCCCGAGTCCATGTACACCACCAGCCTTGCCGCACTGCGCAAGCGGCTCCCACCAGGCCCGGACGAGATCCGCTGGCACGCGGCCCTGCTCACCGGCGGCGCGTGCGTCGACGGCGTGCTCGGCGGCCACACCCTGAACCAGGGCTCGGCCTACTCGTTCCGGCACGGTTTCAACGGCGCCGCGAGGGATCCGCTGCAACACGCCCTCCCGCTCGTGCACCTCGAACCAGACCTCGCCCTGTCGGTCCTGCGCAACACCTGCGCCTGGGGCAGCCCCGACGGCGACCTCCCGTACGCCCTCGACGGCCGCAAACAGCCCTGGACCCAGCTGTTCCGCCCGTCAGACCAGAACCTCTGGGCACTGTGGCTGGCCGCCGAGTACGCCCACACCACCAACGACCTGGCCGCGTTCAGCGAACCGGTGCCGTACCACCCGTGCCACCACGCCGAGCCCGTGTCGCTCGCGGAGAACCTCAGACGCCAGTTCCGGTTCTTCTTCGACGAGGTGGGCGTGGGGGAGCACGGGCACGTCCGCATTCTCAACGCCGACTGGAACGACCTCGCCATCACCGAGTCCGGTGTCGACCGCGAGCTGATGATCGAACGCGGTGAGTCGGTGCTGAACTCGGCGATGGCCGCCTGGGTGCTTCCGGTCTACGCGCGCCTGGCCGAACGGCTCGGCGATCACGTCACCGCGGCCGAGGCACGACAACGGGCTGATGATCTCCGTGAGAGAGTCGCGAACGAGTGGAACGGCCGCTGGTTCAGAAGAGCCCATGCACCCGGTGGCGGCCCGATCGGTGATCACGACCTGTGGCTGGAGGTGCAGCCGTGGGCGATCCTCTGTGGTGCGGCCACACCAGACCAAGCGCGCGCGTTGCTCAAGACGATCGACGAGAAGTGCCGAACGGGCTCACCGCTGGGCGCCCGCCACCGCTGGCCGTTCAGCACGCCCAGCCAGATCTGGTTCTCCGTGAACACGACCCTGATCTGGGCCGCTTCCCGCTACGACCCGGACCTGGCCTGGGACGAATGGCGGCGCATGACCCTGCACGCGCACACCACCGCCTACCCCGGCACGTGGACCGGCACGCTGTCCGGCCCCGACTGCTACCTCGGGCCGGAAAGCGACAGACCCGGCGAGACCTGGGCGTTGCCCGAATCGGGCGTGGCCATGCAGGCGTATCCGGTGGCGAACCTGCACAGCCACTCCCAGCCGTTGCTCGCGTACCTGCGTCTGCAGGGCGTAGAACCCTGACGGGTCGCGGTTTACTGTGGGCCACGTGCTGACAACCACGCCGCGGCAGGCAGACCCGCGGGTCAGGCGGCTCGCGACCCGGCTCGTGCGCGAACACGACGGGGTGCCGCCGAGCCTGGTGCGCGAATGGATCGAACACGCCCGCTCGCGCTTCTCCGGCGCGCCGGTGCAGGAGTTCGTGCCGCTGCTGGTGGAACGCGCGGTGCGGGCCGAGGCACTGCGCTACACGTCCGATGTGCCGGTGATGTCCGGAACCTGGCTGTCGGCCTGGGCCAGGAACACGGCACGCCGCCTGCTCGCCACCGAGCTGCCGCGCCGCTGGGCCCACACCGCCGGAGTGGCCCGCCGCGCCGAACAGGTGGCGCGCGTGCTGCCCGTCGAGCAACGTGACGTGCTGGTCGCGGCGGCCTGGGTGCACGACATCGGGTACGTCTCCGAGCTCGTCGACACCGGCCTGCACTCCCTCGACGGCGCCCGGTTCCTGCGGCGTGCCGGCATCTCCGACCGCGTCTGCGGCCTGGTGGCGCACCACTCCGGAGCGTCCGCCGTCGCCGCGCTGACCGGCCTGGCGGGCGACCTCGCCGAGTTCGACGACGACCGCGGCAGGCTCCGCGACGCGCTCTGGTACGCCGACATGACGACGAGCCCCGACGGTCACCCCATCACGGTGCAGGAGCGGATCGCCGAGATCCGCGGCCGCCGCGGCCCGGACGACCCGGTGGTGCGGGCGCTCGCACTCAACATCGACGACCGGCTGGCGTCGGTCCGCCGCATCCACCGGCTGCTGCGCCGCACCTACAGCGGCTGAAGCCGGCCGAAAGAAACAGACTGTTTCTCGGGAAATCCGGCGACTAGCGTCCGCCGGCGTGAACGGTGAAGTGATCATCCTGACCGGCCCGCCCGCGGCGGGGAAGACGACGGTGGCCGAGCTGCTCGCCACCACCGCGGACACACCGACGGTGAACCTGACGACCGACCTGTTCTACCGCTCGATCCGCACGGGGTTCGTGCTGCCGTTCCTGCCGGAGGCGCAGCGGCAGAACGAGGTCGTCATCGACGCGATCGTCTCGGCTGTCACCACCTTCGCGCGCGGCGGATACGACGTGGTGGTGGACGGCATCATCGGCCCGTGGTTCCTGCCTCCGTTCCGCGCACTCGTGGATGAGCTGACGGTGTCCTATGTGGTGCTCAGGCCGGATCTCGACGTCACGTTGTCCCGCGCTCGGCAACGAGTGGGCGACGAGCTGAAGAACGTCGACGCGATCACCGGCCTGCACGGCGCGTTCGCCCAGCTCGGCGAGCTCGAAGGCCACGCGATCGACACCGGCGGCCTCGACGCGGAGCACACGGCCGCCGAGGTCCGCCGCGTGCTGGCCGCCGGCGAGCACCGGCTACAGGGGTAACCGGCGCAGCGCGGGCTTGAGGACCTTCCCGGACCCCGTGCGCGGCAGCTGGTCCACCACCTCGACGTGCACGGGGATCTTGTACTTCGCCAGCCGCGGCAACAGGAACTCGCGCAGTCCGGCCGCGTCGAGAACAGCGCCCTCCCGCGGCCGGACGAACGCCCGGCCGACCTCGCCCCACCGCGCGTCCGGTACGCCGACGACCGCTACCTCGGCGACGTCCGGGTGGTCGGTGATCGCGTTCTCGACCTCGGCCGGGTACACGTTCTCGCCGCCTGAGATGAACATGTCCTTGAGCCGGTCGACGACGTACAGATGGCCGTCGTCGAGCCGGCCGATGTCGCCGGTGCGGAACCAGCCGTCCTCGGTGAACGCGGCCGCGGTGGCGACCGGGTCGTTCCAGTAGCCGGGGGTGACGTTCGGGCCCTGCACCTCGATCTCGCCCGACGAGGCCAGCCGCAGGTCACCGAAGAACACCGGCGTTCCGGCCGAACCCGCCTTGCGCACGGTGTCCGCCGCTTCCAGGAACGTGGCGCCGGGCGCGGTCTCGGTGAGGCCGTAGCCCTGGCAGAACACCAGGTCCCGTTCCTGGTAGGCGTGGATCACCGCGTCCGGCACCGACGCCCCGCCGCACAGCAGCACCCGCAACGACGACAGATCGGCTGCGGGCCAGCCCGGTGACGCGGCGAGGTCGGCGTACATCGTGGCCACACCGAACATCCACGTCACGCCGTAGCCCTGGATCACGTCGAGGCACTCGTCGACGTCCCAGCGCGGGACGATCACGCTGTGCCCGCCCTTGATGAACGTGGGCAGCAGGGTCTGGGTGAGCGCGGCGACGTGGAAGAGCGGGGCCGCGACCAGCGCGACGTCGTCGGTGGCGACGTCGACGCCGATCATCAGGTTGAACGTGTTCCACAGCAGGTTCGCGTGGGTGAGCACGGCGCCCTTGGGCCTGCCGGTGGTGCCTGAGGTGTAGAGGATCAGGGCAGGCTCGTCGATGGCGACCGGGACGTCGAGCACCTCCTCAGAGCCTGCCGAGAGCCATGCCTCGTAGTCGTCGAGCGAGATGGCCCGTGGGTGTTCCGCGTGCAGCGACGGCGCGTGGATCAGCACGCGCGCGCCGCTGTCGGCCAGCTGGTAGGTGATCTCGGCGGGGGAGAGGCGGAAGTTCAGCGGGACGAAGATCGCGCCGAGCTGGTGGGCGGCGAACATCGTCTCGGCGAACGACGGGTGGTTGGGGCCGAGGTACGCGACGCGATCACCTTGGCGCACACCGAGCTCCCGCAGCCGGTGGGCCAGTTTCGTGGTGCGGACGGCGAGGTCTCCGTACGTCGTGGAGACTCCGTCGCAGGTGAACGCCTCACGCTTCGGCGCCATGCGCGCGCGGCGGTGTGGCCAGCTGCCCAGTCCCGCGTTCCGCATTCCTGTCTCCTGTCAGGCTGGTGTGGCTGGTCTCGCGCAGCGCGATCGTGCAGACGACCGTGAGCACGCAGAAGGCCGCGAGGATGACCGGGATCGCTCCGGTGCCGGCCGTGCTCTGCACCTGGGCGAAGAGCAACGGGGCGAAGCCCGCGCCCAGTCCCGCGAGCTGGTAGCCGAGCGAGGCGCCGGTGTAGCGGCTGCCGGTGCTGAAGAGTTCGCTGTAGAGCGCGGCGAGCGGCCCGTACATCATCGGGTGGATCACGGCCTGGCCGAGGATCAGCGCGATCACGACGAACCCGTTGTCCACCAACGGGAACAGCGTGAACCCGAACGCGGCCATGAGCACGGCACCGGCGAGCACGACAGGCCTGCGCCCGAACCGGTCCGAGGCGGCGGACCAGCCGATGATGCCGATCACCGCGAGCGCGGACGAGAGCGTCAGCGCGTTGAGGATCGACTGCCTGGTGTTGCCCGCCTGAACTCCGTAGGCGAGCACGAACGTCGTCAGCGTGGACTGCGCGACGAACGCCGAGAGGCCGACGCCGATGCCGAGCAGGAGCGTGCGCGGGTGGTTGCGCAGGACGTCCACGAGCGGAGCCGAGGTGCGCTTCCGCTGGGCCTGGAACACCGGCGTTTCTTCGACCTTCATGCGCACGAACAGGCCGATGCCGAGCAGCACCAGGCTGAGCAGGAACGGAACTCGCCAGCCCCAGTCGAGGAAAGCCTGCTCGCCGGTGAACGCGGCGGTTCCTGTCAGCGCGGCGGTCGACAGCACCATGCCGCACGGCGCGCCCGCGTTGGTGAAGCTCGCCCACAGCCCACGTCGTGAGGTGGCGTGCTCGGCGGACATCAGGACCGCGCCGCCCCACTCGCCGCCGACCGAGACGCCTTGGATCACCCGCAGCAGGATGAGCCCGGCCGGAGCCAGCCAGCCGACCTGGCCGTAGGTGGGCAGCAGGCCGATCAGGAAGCTCGCGATGCCCATCAGGCTCATGGTGAGCACGAGCATCTTCTTGCGTCCCAGCAGATCTCCGTAGTGTCCGAAGAGGACACCGCCGAGCGGGCGGGCGAGGTAGCCGGTGGCGAACGTGCCGAAGCTCGCGATCGTGCCCACCAGCGGGTCGAGCGAGGAGAAGAAGACCTTGTTGAACACGACCGCGGAGGCCGTGGCGTAGAGCAGGAAGTCGTAGTACTCGATCACGCTGCCGAGGAAGCTGGACGCGACGGCACGGCGTAACTGCGTTGTTGTCGCCATGACTGCACCTCACGCATAGTGGCGGTAGACCGCGCGTGCGACGCACGCGGGCTTTTCGGAACCTTCGATCTCGACCGTGAAGTCGACGGTGATCTGCACGCCGTCGCCCGCGACGTTCTGGACGTCTGCGACCTGGCCCTTGAGGCGGATCTTGGCGCCGACCGGCACGGGAGCGGGGAACCGGACCTTCTCCAGGCCGTAGTTGATGCTCATCCGCACGCCCGACACGTCCAGCAGCTCGCTCATCAACGGGATGAGCAGCGCCAGCGTCAGGTAGCCGTGTGCGATGGTCGTTCCGAACGGTCCGGTCGCGGCGCGCTCTGGGTCTGTGTGGATCCACTGGTGGTCGTCGGTGGCGTCGGCGAACGTGTCGACGCGGCTTTGGTCGATCTGCAGCCAGTCGGTGTGGCCGAGATCCTGTCCTTGCAACGCTTTGAGCTCTTCGAGTCCCTTGACAGCAGTGGTCATGCGTCCTCCTTGACGAGGCCGAGCAGACGGGCGGCGTTGTGCTTGAGGATCTTGGGGCGGACCTCGTCGGAGATGTCGAGCTTGGCGAAGTCCGCGAGCCAGCGGTCCGGCGTGATCACCGGGTGGTCCGAGCCGAAGAGGACCTTGTCCTGCAACAGCGTGTTGGCGTAGCGCACGAGCTGCGGCGGGAAGTACTTCGGCGACCAGCCGGAAAGGTCGATGTACACGAACGGCTTGTGCGTGGCGACGGCGAGAGCCTCGTCCTGCCACGGGAACGACGGGTGCGCGAGCACGATCTTGAGGTGCGGGAAGTCGACGGCCACGTCGTCGACGAGCATCGGGTTGGAGTGCTTGAGCCTGATGCCACCGCCACCGGGCACACCGGCGCCGATCCCGGTCTGTCCACTGTGGAACAGTGCCGGTACGCCGAGCTCCTCGATCGCCTCGTACAGCGGGTACGCCATCCGGTCGTCCGGCGAGAAGTCCTGCAGGCTGGGGTGGAACTTGAACCCGCGCACGCCGTGCTCCTCGACGAGCCTGCGGGCTTCTCTGACCGCCGTGCGGCCCTTCCACGGGTCGACGCTCGCGAACGGGATCAGCGCGTCGGCGTGCTCGGCGCAGGACGCGGCGATCTCCTCGTTGGAGATGCGCGGGTGGCCGGTGGCGTGCTCCGCGTCGACCGTGAAGATCACCGCGGCCATGTTCCGCTCGCGATAGATGCTGGCGGTCTCGGCGATCGTCGGCTGGCGGTGCTTTGCCTTGAAGTACTTGGCGGATGCCTCGATCAGCGCCGGGCTGAGCGAACTGTGGCCGTCGCCGGAGATCTCGGCGTGCGTGTGCACGTCGATGGCGACCAGGTCGTCGACGTTCATGGCGCCACCGGAGCCGGGATGCCGTACGACTCTGCCTCGAACTCGTGCCAGCGCTCGGCGATCTGCGCTGTCGTCCAGCCGCCGTCCGCGAACTGCACCTGCTTCTCGGCCGGGTGCGACCACAGCGCCAGCCGGTCGCCGCCGATGCCGATCGCCTGTCCGGTAACGCCTTTCGCCGCGTCCGAGGCGAGGTAGACGATCAGCTCCGCGACGTCGGAGACCGTGCCGAGCCCTTCGTCCCTGCGCACCCACGCGGGCAGCGGCGCCCCGGTCCGTTCCGACTCCTCGATCAGCGGCGCGAACGCCGGGATCGTCCTGGTCATCTCGGTCGCGGCGACCGGCACGACCGCGTTCACGGCGATGTCCGATCGCATGAGTTCCAGCGCCCACGTCCGTGCCATCGCGGCGATCCCGGCCTTGGCGGCGGCGTAGTTGGTCTGCCCGAAGTTGCCGCGCTGCCCGGCAGGCGACGAGATCAGCACGAGACTGCCGCCGGTACCCTGCTCCCGCATTCGGATCGCCGCCGCGCGAGCACAGGTGAACGTGCCGCGCAGGTGCACGTTGATCACGGCGTCGAAATCCTCGTCGCTCATCTTCCACAGCACCCGGTCGCGCAGGATCCCGGCGTTCGTGACCAGCACGTCGAGCCGCCCGAACTCCTCGACGGCGGCGTTCACCAGCCGTTGTGCCGTCTCCGCCGACCCGACCGGCGCGATGACGGCCTTGCCGCCGATACTCGCCGCGACCTCTTCAGCGACCTCGTCCACGTCGTTGACCACAACCCTGGCCCCGTTGCGCGCCAAGGCTTCCGCGTACGCCCGCCCCAGCCCACGGCCGGCGCCGGTCACGATCGCGACCTTTCCCGACAGCTCCATCAGACGAGTCCTCTCCGTTGGGGTCGCGACCCAACGTACGGCATATTCATGACGCTCGTCTAGATGGTGCCCAACATGTATGGTGGGCATCGTGACGCCGCAGTCGTTGATGCTGAACTTCCTGGGCCTGTACGTGCTGGGCCGTGACATCGCGGTCTACTCGGGCAGCGTGATCGACGTCTTCGGCCGCGTGGACGTCTCGGAAGAAGCCGTGCGCTCGACCCTGACCCGCATGGCCTCCCGTGGCCTGCTCTCCAAGCACCGCAACGGCCGCAAGGTCTACTTCGGACTCACCCCGCGCGCGACCGACGTCCTGCAGGACGGTGAACGCCGCATCTGGCAGCGCGGTGCCGTGAACCGCGACTGGGACGGCACCTGGACGTTGGTCGGCTTCTCGTTGCCAGAGGGCCGCCGCGGCGACCGCCACGACCTGCGCTCGCAGCTGCAGTGGGCGGGCTTCGGCCCGGTGCAGAACGGCCTGTGGATCGCCCCCGGCAGCCGCGACGTCACCGAGATGGTCGCTGACCTGGGCCTCACCGCGAACGTCACCGTCTTCAGCGCCCAGCACGCCAAGCCGACCGAGGCAGCCGACCTGGCCACCCGAGCGTTCGACACGGCCGCGATCGCCGCGCGCTACCAGGACTTCCTGTCGCGCTGGCGCACCCCGGCCGACTCGCTGCCCGACGACCTGGCGCGTCAGCTGCTCCTGCACGCCGACTGGCTCGACCTCGTGCGCCAGGACCCGCACCTGCCGGCCGAGCTGCTCGCCGACGACTGGCCCGCGATCGAGGCCGAGCAGCTGTTCCAGTCGCTTGCCACGCGTTACGTGGAGACGGCGACGCCTCTTGCCGTCGCCGCCATCGAGTCGATCGAGATCTGACCCGTTGTCTCTATAGCTTCAGTGTTGAATGAAATGAAGTGTGAACGGCTGCCCCGATGGCACCGAAGGAGACTGCGATCCACGCCGCCGAGGAGGAATCCGTCGGCGCGAACAGCCAGCTGTCGGTGAAGACCGAGATCGCGAACCACACGCAGGGCAGCGTCCACGCCAGATGGCCGCCGAACAGTGCTGTTGCCAGCGCGGCAAGTCCCGTCATGCCAATGCATCCGCGGACCACGAACGGCATGGGCGCGGTGCCCGCGACGAGCACGGCGGTGACGGTGGCGATCGCGAGGACGTGGGCCAGCCGGTACGCGGGCCACGGCCAGGCGGCCGCGCGGTCGAGGTCGGCGTCCTGTCCGGTGAGCCCGACGGCGAGCGCGGAGACGGCGGCGGTGATGCCGAGCGCGGGGAATCTGGGGTCGTCGGGCAGGAAGCGCACGAGCAGGCAGCACAATGCCGCCGCCGCAACGGATGCGGGTACCTGCCGCGACCGCGCGTAGAGCAGCAAGGCCCTCACAGCGAGCCGTCCGTGAGCGCCGTGAGCTGGTCGCCCCGGCACGACAACCCCACCGCGCGGGCCGCATCGACCCTTGCTGTCTGCTGGTCCGCCGGCAGGCTCCGCAGTGCGTCGAACGCGCGTTTCGCCGGTTCGGCCGCGCCTTCGCGGATGAAGCGGTAGCTGACCAGCGGCTTGAGCTCGCCGGTGAACCAGGCGGCGACGGCGGTCCGGGCGGCGGCCTCGCGGATGGCCTTCCGCTCGTCGTCGACGTCAGCGAAACAGGTCGGCGTGCCCGCGCCCGCCACCAGCTCGGTGAGCCAGTCGCCGGGCTGGGCGCGCCGGAACGCGTCTCCGTTGAAGTGGACCGGAACCACGTCCGCGGTGCGGGGAATCCCGCCCCCGAGCAGGCGCGGCTCGGGCACCTCGCGAACGCTGGTAGGAGGGTCCGGAAGCTTCGTCAGCAACCGCAACGCCTCCTCGGCCACCGGTGTGAACGAGTCCAGAGTGGACTCGCGCATCCGGCTCAGGCACACGTTCTCCCGGCACACCAAGGCGGACGCGGTCTCGTTCAGCACGAGTGTTCTGGCGGGCAGCACCGGCAGTGCCAGAGCGGCCCCGGCCAGAGCGGGAACGAGCGCCGCCACCCGCAGCCGCAAGGACGTGGCGACGAGAAGCCCAAACCCGGTGAGCGCCAGCCCGGTCAGCCACACGGCCTGCCCCGCGCTCGCGGCGAGAGAGACGGTCTCGTAGACGTTGCGCACCGCTCCGAGCGCGGGGGACAGCAGCGTGACCTGGTTCGGCAGCACCGGCCAGCGGTCCTGGGAGATCGTGAGGAACACCAGGCCGACCAGCGAGGTCACC
>JAVXWK010000724.1:0-17182 GCA_032230575.1 Pseudonocardiales bacterium
CGCCCACGCCCACAGCCTCGATTCCGTCCAACGCGCCGTGGCCGCGGGTGTGGACGGCATCGAGCACTGCACCTGTCTGACGGACAAGGGCATCCACGTCCCGGTCGAGCTGATGGACGCGATCGCGGAGGCGGACATCGTCGTCTGCCACACGCTGGGCACCGTCGTGGAACCACCGCCGCAGCTCCAGGAGGTCTGGGCGAAGGTGGGCATGAGCTACGCCCGCAAGATCGACACAGCGGGCAGGATGTTCGACCACGGCGTGAGAACCGTGTCCGGCACCGATGGCGGCATCAGTGCGGGCAAGGCGCACGGGATCATCGGGGTCGCCGTGGCCGATCTCGTCAAGGGCGGAGTGCCGAACGCGGGCGCGCTGGCCGCCGCGACGAGTCAGGCAGCGAAGGCACTCGGCGTCACCAAGGGTGTGCTCAAGCCGGGATGGGACGCCGACATCATTGCCGTGCAAGGAGATCCCATGCGGGACATCACGGCTTTGGGCTCCGTGACCACCGTGGTGATCGGCGGTCAGATCGTGACGACGACCTTGCCGATGGACCGTCGCGAGTAGACGTGCTCGACGGCGTCGAGTGCCTCGGGCAACGGGAAAGTGCGTTCCACAGCAGGTTTGATCGAGCCTGCCTCGATCATCACGCGGAGCTCCTCGCAGACGTCACCGCGTTCCGTCGACATGAGCATCACGAGCTTCTGCGGCACGAACGGGTTCACCGCGGCCGCGCGCAACGCCCGTTCGAACCCGCCGGTGATCGCTCCCCCGGTCTCGGCACCGACCAGCACGACGGTTCCACGCGGGGTGGAAGCCTTGCGCAGCCGGGACAACGGCCGGTTGCCGCCGCAGTCCAGGATGAGGTCGTACGTGCCGGTGAAGTCCCCGGCGGTGTAGTCGAAGACCTCGTCCGCCATCGACCGCACCATGCTCACCTTGCGCGTGCTGCACACACCGGTGACGTGTGCGCCAAGGGCTTTCGCGATCTGCACGCCGTACGAGCCGACGCCACCACCGGCGCCGAGCACCAGAACCCGTTGCCCTGGCTTGACTTCACGCAACCCCTGCAGCGCGGTGCCTCCCGAGACCGGCACCGCGGCCGCGTCCGTGAAGGAGATGTTCTCGGGCTTGCGGGCGAGCCGTGAGACCGGCGCGACTGCGTATTCGGCGAACGCCCCGTCGCACGTGCCGAACACCTCGTCACCGACGGCGAACTCGGTGACGCCCGGTCCTAACGCCGCGACCACACCGGAAACGTCCCTTCCTGGCACGGGACACTTCGGCCCGCGGAGCCCGAAACCGATGAACCGCAGGAGGTACGGCTTGCCGGAGAGCAGGTGCCAGGTGCCCATGTCGACCCCGGCCGCCCGCACCTCCAGCAGAACCTCACCCTGCCCAGGCACAGGCACGTCCAGGTCACCGAGCACCGCCGATCCGTATCTTCGTTGCACGACAGCCTTCACAGCTCTTCCTCCTCCGGGTACTGGAACACGTCTTCGAGCGACACCTTGAACACGCGCGCGATCTTGAACGCGACCTCCAGCGAGGGCGAGTACTTGCCCTGCTCGATGGCGATCAGCGTCTGCCGCGTCACACCGATGGCCTTCGCGAGATCGGCCTGCTTCATCTCGTCGTGCGCGAACCGCAGCGCGCGGATCGAGTTCGTGACCTTGGTCGGCTTCACCGCATTCCCCGCCGGTAGAACACGATCTTCGCGACGGAACTGAGCACCGCGGACAGCACGAAGCACAGGTAGAGCACGTTCGCGATCCAGAAGTACGGCGCCTCGAAGATCGCGAGCGCCATCGCGGACACACCGCCGATCACCACGAACGACTGGCCGATGTGGTCGCCGAACCGGCCGATCTCGCGGTCCCGTTCGTCGGCCTGCAGCCCGTCGTTTCGCGCGGCGATGCCGAACCAGATCCCCAGCACGATGCCGGCGATGATCCCAAGCCCGATCGTCCACAGCATGGTGCCGGCGTACGGCACCTCGGTCAGCGGTCGTCCGGCGGCTCTACCCAGGACGAGCAGCACATATACGGCGTAACCGATCACGGCGACGATCGCCAGGACCCACGCCCGCTTTTCCTCGAACGCCATCGTCCCGCTCCCGATGTCAAAGAAACCTGACACGACCAAGGTAAAGCGAAACGGACACCGTGTCAAACATCTTTAACTTGCGTCCGCACTTGATCGACGCGTCCGGATGGCGGTCGACTACCGCCGATTGGCCCCTATAGCGTGCGACTCATGCTCCGTCCGATCCTTGTTGCGTGCGCGCTTGCCCTCACGGCGTGCAGTCAGGCCGTGACGGCGGAACCATCCGCCACCACGAGCACGCAACCGACGTCCCCGTCGACCTCGCACACGCCCGCCGCAGCCGTCGTCACACCCGAGGTCTGCGCGTTGCCCGACAGCGGCTTCGAGTGCGCGTTCCAGAAGCGCATCGTGGACGCGAAGGCCTACGCCGAGACGCGGCCGGGCACCGTCGGCATCGTGCTGCGCGACCGCAAGACCGGGGCGACGTGGCACAACGACCACGCGGGCGACATGACGTGGACGGCCTCGACGATCAAGCTCGCGATGGTGGTGAACCTGCTGGAGCGGAACCGGTCCGGCAAGATCACGCTGACCACCGACGACCGCAGGCTGATGACCGCGATGCTGCACAGCTCCGACGACGAGGCCGCGGACGCGCTGTGGA
This sequence comes from Pseudonocardiales bacterium, assembly GCA_032230575.1. Lineage (GTDB taxonomy): Bacteria > Actinomycetota > Actinomycetes > Mycobacteriales > Pseudonocardiaceae > Lentzea. Next base: position 2,712 of record JAVXWK010000724.1, read on the forward strand.
AGAAGTACACGGGCACGACGTTCAACGCGGCGTTCCCGAAGTACGGAATGACCGAATTGGTGCCACAAAAGGGCTATTCCGCCACTTTTCCCTATTGGGGCTTCCAGAAGTGCACGACGAACGACCTCGACCGATTGATCAACTACGTGCTGGACACCGTTCCCGCGGAGGATCGCGCCTACATCGTCGGGCAGATGCGGCAGGTCGGTCCCGAGCAGCAGTGGGGTGTGTGGGGACCTGACTCGGGTACGAAGAACGGCTGGTCAGAGGAGGACGGCGGCTGGGTGATGAACTCCGTCGGCTTCGTCGGCAAGGACGAGCGGTACACGGTCGCGATCATGAACAACCTCAAGGGCGAGGGTGCTTACGACGCCGGCCGGCAGACTGACACGGAGATCACCCGCATCCTTTTCCGGTGAACGTCAGAGGACTGTCAGACCCGGTTGCTAGCGTGGTCCTCGACCTGCTCGGAACTGGGGAAGGGGTCGGAAGTGCCGGACCGGAGGGCACAGCTGGAAGAGAAGATCCGCTCGTTCCAGGAGCAGGCCGCCAGAGCAGGCCAGCTCAAGGACAAGATCTCGGAACTGCGCGGGCAGGCTCGCAGCGGCGACGGCTCGGTGATCGTCACCGTCGCGCCGTCAGGTGCGGTGCTGGGGTTGCAGCTCAGTCCTAATGCGATGAAGTACAGCCACACGCAGCTGCAGCAGGAGATCCTGGCGACGATCAGGGCGGCGACGCAGCAGGCCGCGCAGATGCTGCAGGAGACGGTCGTGCCGGTGCTGGGCGACCAGGCGGAGAAGTTCAAGGAGGCGTTCAACGCGCACTCCGGCGTGATGATGCCGGACGCACCGCCCCAAAACGTGTCGCAGCAGCAGTTTTCGGCTCCGCCGCCGCAGCAGTACATGCCGCCGCAGCCGCCGCGGCACATGCCGCCTGTGTCGCGCCCCGCACCGGGGAACCGTCCGAGGCCCGCGCCGGTCTCAGAGGACGACGACTTCGGCGGCAACTCGATCCTGAGGTGATGGGGGCATGACGGGTTTCAACGTGCAGGGCGGTGCTCTCACGGCGCACAGCTCCGGTTCGAAGGAGGCCGCCGGCCACTTCGGACAGTTGGCGACACTGCTCGAACAGGCGCGGGTGAGCGACGACTGCTTCGGCCCGCTCGGCGAGCTGATGGCGTTCAAGTACTTCGAGGGCCTGCAGGAATGCCAGGACATGGCGAACAAGGCCAAGGGCTTCCTGGAAGGCGTGGCCGAGCGCACGGAGGCGACGGCGCAGACGTACCGCGACGTCGAGGACGCGATCCACCAGGGGTTCCAGAAGCTCAGCTCCAGTGGTGGGCCGGGTTCGCTGGCCGACCTGAACAGCGCGGGCAACGCCGGGCGCAAGAGCAACTTCGAGCAGAACGCGGGTTACGGCAGCTCGTGGGTGAGCACCGGCGGCGACGTCTCGCGGGCGAGCAGCCCGCCGGACGTGGCGATCGCGGCGGTCAACTCCCGCATGGAGCAGCTGCAGTTCGTCATGAGCCCCGGCCAGTCCTTCGTCGACAACGGCCTGGGCTTCCTGATCGGCATCGTGATCAGCCCGATCGTCGAGTTCGTGCTCGAACCCGCGATCGGCGACCCGGAGCAGATGCGCAGCACCGGCACCGGCTGGGGCAAGGTCGCGGACTGGGTGCAGCAGGCGGGTGAGCACGAGAAGACCCGCGCGGCCGCCATGTCGCAGCCGTGGACGGGCGAGGCGGGCGACAAGTTCCGCAAGCAGATGGACGAGTTCGGCATGGGCGCCGAGGCGTTCTCGAACGAGATCCGCGGTCTGCAGCAGATGCTGGAGCTCGCCGCCGATCTCTTCGACGCGTTCGTCGAGATCTGCATCGACATCCTGCAAGAGCTCGTGATGGGCCTGATCATCGAGTGGCTGGCCGCGCTGGCCGCCTCGTGGATCACGGCCGGCGCCTCGATGGCCGCCGCCGGTGTCGCCACCACCGCCGAGGTCACCGGCACGATGGCGCGCCTGGGCATGAAGGTCAAGCAACTGCTCGGCAAGCTCATGCCGTTGATCAAGAAGCTGGAAGAGCTGCTGGTCAAGCTGCGCAAGGGCCCGCTGAAGAAGCTCGTCGAGAAGGCCGAGGACATGCGCAACGGCAACAAGGCCGAGCAGTTCCTGATGCGCAGGGCCGACGGCAACCCGCTGACCAAGATCCTCACCAAGGCCAACACCAAGATCGACGACGGCGCCGAGGCGGCCACGATGGCGTCGAAGACGGGCAACCGCTTCGCCCAGCGCTTCGGTGTGGACGGCGAGGGGGCGGACGCGCTGACCACGAACCTCGCCGAGACGGGCCTGCGCATGGCGGGCATGAGCGGCACCACGCGCGTGCCGACCGCGATCACCAACGGTGTCATGGAGAACGCGCCCGGTCTCGCGGTGGAGCAGGGCATCAAGTACGGCTACAACAAGGGCCAGGACCCGTCCTCCGAGGAGGACCGTGCCGACGCCATGAACCGAGGATTCGAGTACGAGTGATCTTCTCGGCACCACTCGGCCCAGGCCACGTCGCCCGGCAGCACGTCTGCCGGGCCGGCGAGTCGTTGGTCTGGGCGATGTACCGGCAGACGTTCTACTACGCCGTCGAAGGCCTCGACCGGCTCGGCGCACCGGGCAAATCGCTGCTCACCCGAGGCTTGTCGGCGGTGGGCAGGGGTGCGGGCGACTTCGCGCTGACGATGCTGAGCGGTGGTGGCGACGACTCGTCCGACGACAAGGCGCCCGCAGCTGATCACCTGGTCTTCGGGCCTTCGGGCTCGTCGCTCGCGGTGCAGGCGGTGTCGCGGTTCTCGCCGGGCGGCCGCCTGAACCGCTTGTGGGCCTTGACGTCTGAGCGGCTGGTGATCGCGCAGCGGGTGGCGGCTCCTGAGCCTCCCGCCGCGTCGTCGTTCCTGGGCAAGGCGATCGGGTTCGGCAAGGACGTCGGCAAGATCCTCACGGACAACCGCCGCAAGTTCGGCGAGCACGTGGAGGGCGAGCCGGTCGCCGTGCCGGACTACCAGGTGGCCGCGGAGATTCCGCGCGCGCAGATCGCCGACGTCCAGTCCTCTGGCTCGTCCGTGCGCGTGGTGCTGGTCGACGGTTCGGGCTTCGAGTTCCTGGTATCTCCTCCTGCTCCAGTGCAGGACAAGATCGTCGCGAAGGAGCTGACCAAGTTCTGGCTGCGGCGCGGCGAGAACCTGGTGCTCGGCCTGCCACCGGTCTTCGGGTACGTGGGCGGTGTCGTCGGCGGATCGCTGCACGTGCCGTGGAGTCCTGTGGGCGCAATGCCTCCACTGTCCCTGGACAAGCTGCGGTGGCCGCTGCCCGCGCCGCCGTCGCCGCAGGACTGGCCCGACGACCCGACGCTCGGCTACTGGGTCGAGGCACCCGGTGCGTCCTCCCCGGCCGTGCAGCTCGCCGATCACTTCGCTTTCAGCCGCGGCAACGGGCGGCTGGCGGTGAGCGACCAGCGGGTGGCCGTGGTGTACCCGACGCATCTGTTCGAGGCCAAGCCGTCCAGCGTCTTCACGACGTTCGCGGAGATCCCGCGCAATGCCGTACGGCTCGAAACCCCTTATGTGGGCGCAAGTCTGCCCGTGCAGCCGATCGTGCGGCTGACGTTCGCCGACGGGTCGCGCCTGGACCTGCGTCAGCCCTGAACCGACTCCCACAGGCACAGCACGCTGCCCTCGCTGTCCTTGACGTACTGCGAGAACCCGAAGTCGCCGACGCGCTGCTTGTCGTTGAGCAACGTGCCGCCCGCCTGCGTGACCTTCCGCGCCAGCTCGTCGATGCCCGGCACCTCGATGATCAGCACCGGCCCCTGCACGAACTCGGTGCGCGGCGAGATCCCGCCGTCGCTGTCCGCGGGGTCAACGGGTTCGCCGTCGGTGTCGACGAGCACGTACTCGAACGGCAGCTGCTGCGTCTCCCAGCCGAAAACCTCGCGGTAGAAGCCTGCCGCACGCTTCAGGTCGTCCGCGGGCAGCTCGAACTTGACCCTCGTCATCGCGCGAGGTCCGGCACCTGGGCGACGAGGTCCTCCGGCGCCGACAACCGCCACGCCTCGAACACCAGCTCCGCGAGCTCGTCCGCCTCGATGCCGTCCAGGTACACCACGACCCAGCCGAACCCACCGGCCGTGAACTGCACCTCGAACACGTCCGGCCGTTCGGCGACGAGCGCGAGCTGCTCGGACAGCGTCTGCTTGAGCCCGATGGTCTGCGTGCGCGGCCAGAAGTACGCGAACACCTTGCCCCGCACCTTCAGGGTGTCGTACGAGTTCCCGGACGTCCGCTTCACCTCGGCGAGCGCGTCCACGATCTTGCGGAGCTGCTTCTCCGATGTCACCACTGTCGACCCCCAAAGCCGAAGGGCAGCAGTATAAGTCCGCTCAGCGCGTGGCTCGGTCAACCGTGGTGACGACCGCGCACCGGGACGTCATGTTGATGAAGCCAAGGCCTTCGTCGGTGTGACGCGGCTGCGTTGGGTCAGCACGACGCACACCAACACCACGGCGGCGGTGGCCAGGGCGGGCCAGCCGACCGGTTCGCCCAGCACCAGCGCTGACCAGATCAGGGTGAGAACCGGTTGCGCCAGCTGGATTTGGCCGATCTTGGCGACACCGCCCGCGGCCAGGCCCGCGTACCAGGCGAAGAAGCCCAGGAACATCGAGATCAGAGCCACATAAGCGAAACTGAGCCAGACGACGGCATCAGCGCGCGTGAAGTCCGCCGTGTACAAGGAAACCGGGATGGTCACCGGCAACGAGACGACCAGGGCCCAGCAGATCGTGCGGGCGCCGCCCAGTTCGCGCGAGAGTGCGCCGCCCTCGGCATAGCCCAAGCCGCACAACACGACCGCGATCAGCAGGTAGGCGTCGGCCAGGCTCAGAGAACCCGAGAAGCCACCGCCGGTCGCGACGAACGCCAGCACTGCCAGCAGGCCCGCGCCGCTGGAGAGCCAGAAGACGAGCGGCGGGCGTTCGGAGGCACGCAGAACCGCCCAGATCGCGGTGGACATCGGCAGCACGGCGATCACCACGGCGCCGTGGGCCGAGGTTTGAGTGGTCAAAGCCAAAGACGTGAACAGCGGGAAGCCGATCACGATGCCCAGAGCGACGACGACCAGGCGGCGGATCTGCGTTACCGACGGCAGCGGCGCGCGTGATAACGCCAGGTACGCAACAGCAAGAACACCGGCGACCGAGGCGCGGCCGAAGGCGACGAACCACGGGTCGAGTCCGGCTACTGCCAGGCGGGTTGCGGGTAGCGAGAAGCTGAAGCCCAGGACGCCCACAGCGCCGAGTGTTACCCCCGCTGGCACGATAACGTTACTCTTGGCTCTCATGAATGAGGATAACGCAGCCGTCCGCGTTATCGAGGACCTGAGAGCAGCGGCACAGGCCGGGCGCGCGGGCGATCGGATGCCGTCGGTGCGCGACCTGATGACGAAGCACCGCGCCTCGCCCGCGACCGTGCAGCAGGCGATCCAGCAGCTCTCCGCGGAAGGGCTCGTCGAGGTGCGGCCGGGCCGAGGCAGCTACATCGCCCAACCTACCCCGACGCGCAGTCAGGACCTGTCGTGGCAAGCGGTTGCGCTCGGCGAGGGCAGGCCGGGCGAGGATCTCGTGGCCAACCTCGTCGCGGTGCCGAAACCCGAGGTCATCCCCCTGTCCAGCGGGTATCTCGACCCCGACTTGCAGCCGGCGGACGCGCTCGGCGCCGCGCTCACCAGGGCGGCGCGCAGGCCCGCGTCGTGGGGGCGCGTGCCGGTCGAGGGCAAGGAGGAGCTGCGCGCCTGGTTCGCGAAGGAGGCGGGCGGCGAGCTCAGGGCAGGTGACATGACGGTGTGCGCGGGCGCGCAGGAGGCGCTCGCGACGGTGTTCCGCGGGCTCGCGGACCGGGGTGACGCGGTGCTCGTCGAGTCGCCGACCTACGTAGGTGCGATCGCGGCGGCCAAGGACGCGGGCCTCAAAGTCGTTCCGGTGCCGGCGGACCAGGACGGGGTCAGGCCGGACCTCCTGAAAGCCGCGTTCGAACGCACCAGAGCGAAGCTCTTCTACTGCCAGCCGCTGCACGCGAACCCGCACGGCGCCGTCCTCGCCGAGGAGCGGCGCCCCGCAGTCATGGAGATCATCCGCGAGGCGGGCGCGTTCCTGGTGGAGGATGACTGGGCGCGCGGCTTCACGATCGACGGCACCGCGCCGCCGACGCTCGCCTCGCAGGACACCGACGGGCACGTCGTCCACGTGCGGTCGCTGACCAAGGTGGCCGCACCGGGGCTGCGCGTCGCCGTGATCGGGGCGCGCGGGCCGGCGGGCATCCGGCTCAAGAACACGCGGTCGCGGCAGGACCTCTACGTCGCCGGGCCGTTGCAGGAGGCGGCGATCGACTTCGTGACGTCGCCGGTGTGGCGCCGGCACCTCCGCACGCTGCAGCAGTCGTTGAGGACCCGGCGCGACTCGCTGGCGCGCGAGATCCGCGAGCACCTGCCGGAGTTCGAGGTCGCGCGGTCCTCCGGCGGCCTGCACCTGTGGGCGAAGCTGCCGGACGGTGTGGACGACCTGGAGCTGACGGCTGCTGCCGCGGCGCGCGATGTCGTGGTGTTCCCCGGCAGGCCGTGGTTCGCCGCTGAACCGCCGGGCTGCTTTCTCCGTTTGACCTACGGCGGAGCACCTGAGCACGTGCTCGCCGAGGGCGTGCGGCGACTGGCCGACGCGATGCGGGCGACACGGCGATGAACCTGGTCGAGTGAATTGCATCGTTCGTTAACTTGACTCACTCAAGAAAAGACGGCAGGGTAGCCCTCGTGCCCACGGCTTCCGACTTCGAGCGCATGTTGCGTGGAGTGTCACTTCGGGTGACAGCTCCGCGGATAGCTGTGCTGTCCGCGGTGCACGAACACCCGCACGCCGACACGGACTCGATCATCGGTGTCGTGCGTCAGAACCTCGGCGCGGTCTCCCATCAGGCCGTGTACGACGTGCTCCGCGCGTTGACCGGAGCCGGCCTGTTGCGACGCATCGAGCCTCAGGGCTCGGTTGCGCGTTACGAGGCGCGCGTCGGGGACAACCACCACCATGTCGTGTGCAGATCATGCGGTGCGATCGCCGACGTCGACTGTGCCACCGGCGCCGCGCCCTGCCTGGACGCATCCGACGACCACGGGTTCGCCATCGACGAGGCCGAGGTCATCTACTGGGGCACCTGCCCCGAGTGCACGACCGCCGCGAAAAGTTCCTGAACACCCGGAAGGATTCCCGTGTCCGACAGCACTGACGCCAAGGTGAGCGAGCTGAACGTGGAGGAGGCTGGCGGCTGCCCGGTCGCGCACGGGCGACTCAGCCATCCCACCGAGGGCGGCGGCAACCGCGACTGGTGGCCCAAGCAGCTCAACCTCCGGATCCTCCGCAAGCACCCCGTCCAGGCCAACCCCATGGGCGGTGAGTTCGACTACGGCAAGGAATTCCTGACCGTCGACCTCGACGAACTGGCGCGCGACGTCGACGCCGTGCTGACCGAGTCGAAGGACTGGTGGCCGGCGGACTTCGGGCACTACGGCCCGTTCATGATCCGCATGGCTTGGCACAGCGCGGGCACCTACCGCACCCACGACGGCCGCGGTGGCGCCGGTGCGGGCATGCAGCGCTTCGCTCCGCTCAACAGCTGGCCGGACAACGGCAACCTGGACAAGGCCCGCCGTCTGCTGTGGCCGGTCAAGAAGAAGTGGGGCCGCAAGGTCTCCTGGGCCGACCTCTTCATCTTCACGGGTAACCGCGCGCTGGAGACGATGGGCTTCGAGACCTTCGGCTTCGCCGGTGGCCGCAACGACGTGTGGGAGCCGGACGAGGACGTCTACTGGGGCCCGGAGACCACGTGGCTCGGCGGCGACTCCCGTTACAGCGGTGAGCGCGACCTCGAGGCCCCGCTCGCGGCGGTCCAGATGGGTCTGATCTACGTCAACCCCGAGGGCCCGAACGGCAACCCGGACCCGCTGGCCTCCGCCCGCGACATCCGCGAGACGTTCGGCCGCATGGGCATGAACGACGAGGAGACCGTCGCGCTCATCGCCGGCGGCCACACCTTCGGCAAGGCGCACGGTGCCGGTGACCCGTCGCTCGTGGGTGCGGAGCCCGAGGGCTCGCTGATGGACTCACAGGGCTTCGGCTGGATCAGCACGCACGGTTCCGGAAAGGGCCGCGACGCCATCACATCGGGCCTCGAGGTGACCTGGACGCAGCAGCCCACCAAGTGGACGAACCTGTTCTTCAAGAACCTGTTCGCGTTCGAGTGGGAGCTCACCAAGTCCCCCGCCGGCGCGCACCAGTGGAAGCCGAAGGACGGCGCCGGCGCGAACACGGTGCCGGACCCCGAGGACGGCACGCTCAACCGCACGCCGATGATGCTGACCACGGACCTCGCGCTGCGGTTCGACCCGATCTACGAGCCGATCTCGCGCAAGTTCGCCGAGAGCCACGAGGCGTTCGCCGAGGCGTTCTCCCGCGCGTGGTTCAAGCTGACCCACCGCGACATGGGCCCGATCCAGCGCTACCTCGGCGCGCAGGTGCCGCAGGAGGAGCTGATCTGGCAGGACCGTCTGCCGGTCGTCGACCACGCGCTCGTCTCCGCTGAGGACGTGGCCTCGCTGAAGGCCAAGATCCTGGAGACCGGCCTCTCGGTCTCGCAGCTGGTCAAGACCGCGTGGGCGTCCGCCTCGTCGTTCCGCCAGAGCGACAAGCGCGGTGGCGCCAACGGTGCGCGCATCCGCCTGGAGCCGCAGCGGAACTGGGAGGTCAACGAGCCGGCTGAGCTCGCCCAGGTGCTGCGCACCCTCGAAGGCGTGCAGGAGGCGTTCAACAGCTCCGCGACCGGCGGCAAGAAGGTCTCGCTGGCCGACGTGATCGTCCTCGGCGGTGCCGCGGCGATCGAGCAGGCCGCCAAGGCCGCGGGCCACGACGTCGAGGTGCCGTTCCTCGCGGGCCGCGCCGACGCCACGCAGGAGCAGACCGACGCCGAGTCGTTCGCGGTGCTGGAGCCCACCGTCGACGGCTTCCGCAACTACGGCAACAAGGCCACCCCGCTGCCGTCGGAGTACCTGCTGATCGACAGGGCCAACCTGCTCGGCCTCTCCGCGCCGGAGATGACCGTGCTCGTCGGCGGTCTGCGCGTGCTGGGCGCGAACCACGGCGGCTCGCAGGCCGGCGTGCTCACGGCCAAGCCGGAGACGCTGACCAACGACTTCTTCGTCAACCTGCTCGACATGGAGACGGAGTGGAAGTCGGTCACCGACGACCAGGAGAACTTCGAGGGCCGCGACCGCGCCAGCGGTGCCGTCCGCTGGACCGCCACCCGCAACGACCTGGTGTTCGGCTCGAACTCCGAGCTGCGCGCCGTCGCCGAGGTCTACGCGAGTGACGACGCCTCCTCGAAGTTCGTCGAGGACTTCGTGCTGGCGTGGAACAAGGTCATGAACGCGGACCGCTACGACGTCTGATCCCGTTCGTCCCCGGTACCCCAGGCCATCCCCCGGCCTGGGGTACCGTCGTTTCATGGGGATCTGGGGGATCGCTCTGCCATCGCGTGCGCCGGTCTCGTTCGTCGTGGACGGGGAACGGTTGCGCGCTTCCGGTTCGTCCACTTCGGACGATCTCTGGTTGCTGCCGGGGTGCTGACCGTGCGGTCGTGGCTCGGGCTGCCCGGGCTGGAGGCCATCGCCTGATGGAGTTCGCACGCGGAACGTTCAACGACGCCGTCATCGAACCGGGTGAGTGGGTCGCCCGCTTCCCGCGCGCCGACTTGGCGGACGCACGTAGGCGCGCTCGGGCGCTCAGGCTGATCGGGCAGCTCGATCTGCCGTTCTCAGTGCCAGAAGTCATAGAGGACAAGCTGGACCTGCCTCTGGGCCAGGCTCACGTCGTCATCTCCTACGTGCCCGGCCGGCCCTCGGAGACCGCGAGCGACGAGGCCGTCCTCGAAGTGCTCGACGCGCTGGCGAACGTCGAGCTCGGCCCGGAACTCGTTGCCCTGCTTGACGAACCACTGCACCACGCGGGTGGAAGCAGAACAGCGGAGACGATCACCGAGCTCGTGTTCCCGTTGCTCACCGACGACGAACGCACCCAGGCGACGGAAGTACTCGAACGATTCGCGGACCTGCCCCCAGCCGAAGGCTTCGTGCACGGTGACCTCGCGCCTGTGAACCTGCACTGGCACAACGGAAAGATCACCGGAATCATCGACTGGGACTTCGCCTGCGCCGGCGATCCCGCACTGGACGCGGCCGCGTTCGCCAACTACGGCTGGCCTCTCGTGAGAAGAGTCAGGCCCGGCCTGTACGAACGGGCGCTCACGCACGCCGCGATGTTCCCGCTGACCGGCGCGGTGTCGGCACTGCGGCAGGGTGCCGACCCGGCGAAGTTCCTCGCCTGGTTCCGCCGGAGGTGCGCGGTTCGCCAACACCCGCCGACCAGCTGAGACGCATTGAGCGGGCATGAATCAGACCTCGAACGCGGACTTCACCCGTCCGGCGGACTTGATCACTATGATGGGTGAGTGCCCCTGAGTCGTCGACCCCCTGCGTTGCTCGCTGCCCTCGCGCTGCTCGGCGCGGTGACGGCGTGCACCAGCACCGCGGTCGGCGACCCCACCGTTTCCTCCTCGAACCTGCATCCGCCCACGTCAGAGCACAACCCGGAGCCTCAGCAGCCGCCGCAGAGGAACTACCTCAAGCTCGCGACGGAGGCTGGCAGGGAGAGCCCCGGCACGGTCGTCACGGGCATCGAGGACGCGGTCTACAACTACGCGCCGGCCGTGATGCTCGAAAACGGCAAGATGCGCACGTGGTGGTGCAGCCAGATGGGCAGCGCCAAGCCCAACGGCGACGACATCCTCTACAGCGAGGGCCCCACCGCGGACGGGCCGTTCAGCACGGCGCGCGCGGTGCTGTCCGGCAGCGGCGGCAGCTTCGACGCGATGCACACGTGCGACCCGTCGCTGATCAAGGTCGGCGACACGTATTACATGTATTACACCGGCGCCTCGCGGGACAACCACGCGAACGGCAGCTCGGTCGGCGTCGCGACCAGCAAGGACGGCACGAGCTGGACGCGCGCGAACGGCGGTCAGTCGATTCTCGGCCCGTCCGGCGACGTCATCCGCGAGAACACCTACGGCGCCGGGCAGCAGTCCGCGATCTACCTCGACGGCTGGATCTACCTGCTCTTCACCGACACCACGGGGTACGCGGCGGTGTCGAACGGCGCCGGCCAGTACGTGCTGCGCTCGAAGGACCCGGTGTTCGCCTCCGGCGTCGAGGCACTGGGCCCGAAGGGCTTCAAGCCGGTGGAGGGCACGAACAAGCCCAGGACCCGGTCCGTCGTCGAGGCGTACAGCTCGGACTGGATGTGGATCGAGGCCGCGTCGGCGTTCGCGATCGCCCACGAGACCGAGGCCGGCACCACCATCACGTTCTGGAACAAGGAGTTCACCCGGCACCCGTACGAGGCCGTGGTCATTCCCGGACCGTGGACGGAAGGCCCCGGCCTGGTGCGCACCCCCGAGGGCCACGCGCCGATCAACGCCGGTGACCCCTGCGAACGCGTGAGCATCGACGTCCTGCGCTCCACCACCCGTGACGGGTCCGGCGCGCCCACGAACGTCCGCCACTTCGGCCTCGACGCGCTCGGCCTCGACGGCTGCGCGACGACCGAGGAGGCCAAGGTGCTCAACGGCTACGCGATGCCCTCCCCCGAACGCACGGCGGACGTCGTGGTCGGCGGCAAGGTCATCCGGTTCGAACGCGGCTCGGTCGCGGCCAAGTACGCGACCAGGGTGCTGGCCAGGCGCCCGCCGAACGTCGACTCCCTCCCGGTCGCGGTGCGGGTCCCGGCGGGTGTGCCCGCGGTCCGCAGCCCGCAGCACCAGCTGGGTCTCCTGGTGAACAACAAGCTCATGATCATGAGAGCCCTCGACGCGGCCCAGCTCAACTCCTCCGAGGTCACCGTCGTGTCCCAGGAGCAGTGGGACCGGTACGAGCGGCTGACCACCTGACCCGTACCGTTTCCCCGTTCGAACCGGACATGGGGAGCCTATGACGACGACCACCGAACGCCGAGGGGCACTCGCGGACGGCATGATCCCGCTGCCCGCAGAGCCTCCGCACGAACGGGCGTGGCTGGGCATGACGGCCGCCTTCGTGGCCTCCGTGGCGTTCCTGCTGCTCATCCCGGCCGGGTGGGCCCGGCTCGACCACCTGTGGGCCGAGGACGGCGCCCGGTTCACGAGCGACGCGCTCAGCTCCTCCGCGCTCCACAACCTGGTCACGCCCTACGGCGGCTATCTGCACACGCTGCCGCGCCTGGTCGCCGAACTGGTCGCGCTGCTGCCGATCGAGTGGACCGCCGCCGGGTTCGCGATCACCGCGGCGATGCTGCGCGGGCTGGTCGCGCTGGTCGCCTTCGCGGGGTCCAAGTCCTACCTCAGGTCCACGCCGTTGCGGTTCGCGTTGGCAGCGCTCGTGATCGTGTTGCCAGCGGGCAACTCCGAGACGTTGAACAACATGTCGAACCTGCACTGGTTCCTGCTCTACGGCGCCTTCTGGGCGTTGTTGTGGCGCAACGCCCCGCGCGTGCCGGTCGCGCTCTTCGTGTTCCTCGCCGCCGTGTCCAGCCCGCTGATCTTCATCCTGGCGCCGCTCGCGCTCGTCAGGCTTTTCCTGCCCCGCAAGGAAGTTCCGCTCACGTTCCTCGCCGGACTGGTCGTCCAGGCGGTGGCGATGGTGTTCGCGACCAGGACGCCGTACTCGCACGACGCGGTCGACCCGGTGCAGGTGCTGCTCGCGAGCCTGCTGCGGGTGCCGGTGGTGGCGTTCACGGGCTCCGAGCGGGTCAGCGACTTCTACCCGGCGAACGGCAACCTGGTGATCCTGCTGGCACTGCTGGTCGCGGCGGTCCCGATGGCGGCGGGCCTCAGGTTCGCCGACCGGGCCGGCCGGACGCTGGTGCTGGTCGCGGCCGCGTACAGCGTGATCGTCATCGTGGCGTGCCTGGTGCTGAACTGGTCGCAGGCGCTGCAGGTGCAGGCGCCCGACGTGGTGATGGCCGCGCAGCGCTACAGCATCGCGCCGTGCCTGTTCCTGTTCACCGCTATCTTCGTGGGTCTCGACGCGACACCCGCGAAGACCTGGGAACGCGCGGTGGTGGGCGGCAGCCGTTATCTCATCGGGATCACCGTGGTGGTCGGCGTCTTCAGCCACCTGCAGGAGCCGGACACCGTGCTGAAGGGCGTCCCGTGGGACCAGAGCCTCGCCAGGGCTCGCGCGGACTGTGCCACCGGAGCACCGCAAACCCGACTGGAGCTGGAGCCGAAGGACTGGTTCTTCGTCGTGCCGTGCCGCTCAGTGGGCCGATGACAGGCGCTGCCACGCGCCCTCTGCCGCGCTCGAAGCGTGACGGTTCACCGGCGAGGGCGCGTACACGTCGCTCACCACCCTCGAGGAGTCGCGATATTTTTTCGCTGTACCTCGCGTTGCAGCTCAAGGCACGTTTCGAGGGCCTGGAGACACCGGTCTACGGGCTGCAGGAGGCCTACCACGCGAGCTGACTGTCGAAAACGGCGCTGCTCGTTCGACGACCGTGCATGACGAACTCAACTGCCAAGACCCGCAACCTCGACCAGTACGGCAACGCGGCCCTGCAGTGGGCGACCGCACGGGACCTGCTCGACAAGGAGTCCGCCACGGTGAACGTGCCGTTCTTCCTGAACACCGTGCGACCGGACGGAAGGCCGCACTCGGTCGGCATCGGTGCGATCTGGTTCGAGGACACCCTGTACTTCGTGAGCGGGCCGGGCACCCGCAAGTCCCGCAACCTCGCGGAGAACCCGGCCTGCACGATCTCGGTGCGACTCACCGGGCTGGACCTCGTTCTGGAGGGCGACGCGCACCGCGTCACCGACGAGTCCACTTTGGACAAGATCGCCGCGCGGTACCGGGAGGAGTCCGGCTGGCCCGCCGAACGCGAGGGACAGGCGTTCACCGCGCCCTACACCGCGCCGAGCGGTGGCCCGCCTCCCTGGTACCTCTACCGGATCACGCTGCGGGCCGCTCACGCCGTGGCCACCGTCGCGCCGGGTGGGGCGACGCGCTGGACGTTCACTGCTGGTAGCTGAGGTGGTCGACGTACCCCGCCTCGGTCTGGAACCACGTCTCACGATCGGTGCTGACGAGCGGCAGGCCGAGGCGGAACCGTTCGACGAGATCGGGATTGCCGAGGGGTAGGCCCATCAGCACCTCGTCGTCCGCCGTGGCCACGACGACCACTAGATCGTGGCGGTGTCGATCACGAACCGGTACCGCACGTCGCTCGACTGCACCCGCTCGTACGCCACGTTGATCTCGTCGGCGTTGATCAGCTCGATCTCCGCGCCCAGGCCGTGCTCGGC
>JAVXWK010000748.1:0-2868 GCA_032230575.1 Pseudonocardiales bacterium
TTCCCGGAGCTCAACCCCGTGCGGGACAAGCTGGTGTCCGCACTGGAGGACCTGGCGAACGACGTTCCGGCGAGCCTCAAGGCGCTCGACATCTCCGAGCGTCAGATGGATGAGATCGAGCGCAACGCGGCGCTGCGCACGTCGGAGACCACGCCCGCGCTGCTGCGCTACACCGGCGTCCTCTACGACAACCTGGACTTCGGCACCCTCAAGAAAGCCGAGAAGGAACGCGCCTACCAGCGGCTCGCGGTCGCGTCGGCGCTGTTCGGGGCGATCCGCGGCGGCGATCCCGTGCCCGCGTACCGGTTGTCCGGCGGCAGCACGCTTCCGTCGCACGGCAGCCTGCGCACGCTGTGGAAGCCGGTGCTGGAGCCCGTGTTCGAAGACGCGGACGAGTTCGTCGTCGACCTGCGTTCCGGTGCGTACTCGAGCCTCGCCAGGATCCCGCACGCCGTCGTCGTCCGGGTGATCACGAGCGAGGGCAAGGTCGTCAGCCACTTCAACAAGGCGCACAAGGGCCTGCTCGCTCGCGCCCTGGTGACCACGAGTGCGGAGCCGAGCGACCTGAAAGGCCTGGTCAAGGTCGCGCAGAAGGCCGGACTGAAGATCGTGCCGACCGGTGCGAAGACGGCGGACCTGATCACCGATTAATTCGGTTGCGCGAGTGGAACGCGGCCGGGCAAGCTTCACCGCAGCCGAAGTGCGGCGTGTGGGGAACGAGGAGGTGCGACATGTCAGAGCCTGTCTTCGGACGTGGCCGCAGGACCCGTCCCTCCGCCCTTCGCGCCTGATCAGCATCGTTTGATCGCAGAGCGCCAGTGGGGCGGTCACCTTCATCATCTTGGAGACCCCGCCGTGCGCGAGCACGATCTTTACGAACGCTACGAGTCTGCTTTCGATGGCGCCGACGAAACCGTGCGGCGCAAGGGAAAGCGCACCAGCAAGACCGCCGACGACGCGGAGCCGACGCGTCGCGGCCGCATGACCGAAGAGGAAAAGCTGCGGGTCGCACGACTGCGTGAGGACCAGCTCAGCACGGCTGACACCCCAGAGGACGGCGATCGCTGGTCCACCTGGGGCGACGCCGACCAGGGCCCCAAGCCCCACCCGAGCTGGCTCGTCACCGAGCTGGCCGCGGTGGACCGCGAGCTGGGCATCGTGAAGACCGGCAAGGAGGCGGACGTCTTCCTGCTGGAACGCGCGATGGGCGAGCGGGCGTGCCTGCTCGCCGCCAAGCGCTACCGCAGCAACGACCACCGGATGTTCCACCGCGACGCGGGGTATCTGGAGGGTCGCCGGATGAAGAAGTCCCGCGAACTGCGGGCCATCCAGAACCGCACCGCGTTCGGGCGCAACCTGATCGCGGAGCAGTGGGCGGTCGCGGAGTTCCGCGCGCTCGCCCAGCTGTGGCGGCTCGGCGCACCCGTGCCGTACCCGGTGCAGCGCAGCGGTACCGAGCTGCTGCTGGAGTTCATCGGCGACGACGAGGGCAACGCGGCACCGAGGCTCGCGCAGGTCCGTCCGGACGAGGACGAGCTGCTCGACCTGTGGCGTCAGCTGGTCGCGACGTTGACGACGCTCGCGGAGGCGGGCCTCACCCACGGCGACCTGTCGGCGTACAACCTGATGGTCCACGAGGGCAGGTTGATCATGATCGACCTGCCGCAGGTGGTCGACCTCGTCGCGAACCCTCGCGGCGTGGAGTTCCTCGACCGCGACGTCCGCAACATCGCCGGCTGGTTCGCCTCGCGAGGCCTCCAGCCGGAGATCGGCGAGCCGTCCGCGCTGGTGGCGACGCTGCTGGACGTGGCGGGAATGACGTGAGTCACCTGCGCGCCCGGCAGTGTCCAACGACACGGCCGGGCGCGCAAGGCTTCACCATTGATCAGCTAGACTGTGCTTTGCACCGATGAAGGCTTGACGGCCGTTGACCGGTGTTTCCACCCACTCATCAGCGGCGTGACCATCACGCCGGGCCCGTCCTTGTGATCGGCACCGCGGTAGCGCGCGGGGCAGCCTCGAGACGTGCCATGTCCCGGAGGTTTGTTTTGCCATCAATGTCCGAAGGTCGTTCCGAGCGCTCCAACAGCCGCAGGGCACCGCGGCGCCGCTCGGGTCGCCAGGGCAACTCCTCGCGTCCGCAGCAGCGGGTCGAGGAGCCGATCGTCGCCGAGCCGTTCGAGAGCACGCTGCCGGAAGGCCCGCTGCCCTCGTTCGCTGAACTCGGCCTTGCCGACGCGCTGATCCGCTCGCTCGTCGCCAACGAAATCACCGAGCCGTTCCCGATCCAGGCGGCCACCCTTCCCGACGCCATGTCCGGCCGCGACATCCTCGGCCGCGGTCAGACCGGCTCCGGCAAGACGCTGGCGTTCGGTCTCGCGATGCTGACCCGCCTCGCGAGCGGCCGTTCCGTGCCGAACAAGCCGCGTGGCCTGATCCTCGTTCCGACCCGCGAGCTCGCGATGCAGGTGGAGACGGCACTCACGCCGCACGCCCGCTCGCTGGGCTTGTGGTGCCGCGTCATCGTCGGCGGCACGTCGTTCCCGCGCCAGATCGAGCACCTGCGCCGCGGCGTCGATCTGCTGATCGCCACGCCGGGCCGCCTGTCCGACCACGTCCGCCAGGGCACGTGCGACCTCGGCTCCGTCGAGATCACCGCGTTGGACGAGGCCGACCAGATGGCGGACATGGGCTTCATGCCCCAGGTCCGCGCGATCCTCGACCTGACCCCGCAGGACGGCCAGCGCCTGCTGTTCTCCGCGACGCTCGACGGCGACGTGGACAAGCTGGTCCGCCAGTACCTGCACAACCCGGTGACGCACTCGGTGGCCCCGGCCACCGCCAGCGTCACGACGATGGAGCACCACC
>JAVXWK010000771.1:0-4110 GCA_032230575.1 Pseudonocardiales bacterium
GTACGTCGGGTCACGCCGCGGCTCCAGAGCCGGGCGCCGCCCGCGACCGGCTGATCTTGTCGAGAAGATCGTGGAAGCCGGCGATGTCCCGCTCGGCGTAACCCAGATCGTCTGCCGCGGCCAACACGGTGGCTGCGGCCCCGGCCGATGGCAGGACGACTCCGACGCGCTGGGCTTCGTCGAGCGCGAGGCGGATGTCTTTGTGCATGAGCCGGATGGTGAACCATGCGTGGTCCGGAAGATCGAGCAAGAGCGGGATGCGGATCTTGAGCATCGGTGAGCCGATCGGGCTGCTGCTCATCACTTCGGCGGCGACGCGTGGGTCTATGCCGCCGCGTTCGGCCAGCAGCAGCCCCTCGCTGAACGCCAGAGTCTGGACCGCCAGGCTGATGTTGATAGCAAGCTTGAGCAGGACGCCAGCGCCGTTGTCGCCGACACGGCTGACCGTCTGCCCCAGCTGCCGCAGCAGTGGCTCGACCCGCTGAAACGTCGCAACGTCGCCGCCGACCATGATCGTCAGGGTTCCCCGTTCGACCTGCGGGACGCTGCCGGAGACCGGGGCATCGAGCATCCTTGCGCCCGCCGAACGAACCCGCTCGGCGACCTGGACGCTCGCCCGGGGGCTCACGCTGCTCATGTCGACGTACACGCTGCGGGGCCACAATCCGGCCACGATGCCGTCCCGCCCGTCGGTGATCTCCTGAAGGGCCGCGTCGTCCGTGACCATGCTGATCACCACGTCGGTGGCAGCGGCCACCTCACGTGGCGTGTCGTGCCATTGCACCCCCCGCGCGATCAGCGGCTGCGCCTTGGCGGCGGTGCGGTTGGTGCCGTGTACCTCGATTCCGGCATTGAGCATGCGACAAGCGAGCTGGCCCCCCATCGCGCCCAGGCCGACTACGCCGACGACCGTCATGACGCACCTTCGATCTCGGCGACGTCCTCACTGGTGAGCTCGAGGGCGACCCCGGCGAGGATCGGGTCGACCTGGCCAGGGCGGCGGAAGCGGACGATCGCGGCATACACCGCCGGATTGCGCTGCGTCCGGCCGGGCCCCTCCAGCAGCGAGCAGTTCGTGAAGACGTAGGGCTTCTCTGCCAAGCCCTGCAGCGCGCGGCCGACGACCTCCTCGGACTGCCCGAATCCATAGGCAGCAGCGGCATCGATCCAGTGGATGCCCTCGTCGAGCGCACGGTGGATCGCCGCAACGGACTGCTCGTCCTCCTGTGGGCCCCAACCGAACTCCCGACCGGCTCCCCCGATCGCCCAGGAGCCGAACCCGACCCGGGTGATCTGCATACGAGTCGAGCCCAGCTCGCTGGTCTCAAGCTGCGTCTTGTACATCACTCCTCCTCGGAACAACGGGCCCGCGCACCCACCTCCATCAGGCTCGCAGCGCTCACCCGTGGCCGCATTGCGGCTACCTGGTAAATGTGATCTCCAGCGGGCTGGAACGTGGATTGGACGTTGGCCATGCAGACGTGGAGGCGCATCGGCGGCGATGCTCGAGCTGTGACTTGCAGGTGATGAAGAGGCGTCCCGGCTTCCCGGCGACACACGCCCATGCATGACAGCCAACGCATCCTGAGGAGAGGCCATGTACACGACGCGACTGCCGAGTCCGACCCCGCTGTCCACCCTGACGGCGGCCGCTCCCGCAGGCGACGACATGACAGCCGTCGCTGAACCACTCGGCCGCAGGATGTTGTCCTTGCACCTGCGTTGGGTCACGGTGCTGGTCACAGGGACGGCCCTTTACGCCGCGGTTCTCGCGGCGCTGCTGGGCACCCAGGACATTCTCTACGTGCCCTCCCTGATCCTCGTCGGCGCCGCGGTCGTACCCGTCACATTCCTCACGTTCGTCGTCGGGTTGGGGCAACGGGGCGAGCTCTCGTTCGCTCACGTCGTCTCTGCTGCCGCCCTCGGCGGCATGATCGGGACCGTGGTGGCCGGGACGTTGGAGTTCGAGACCATCCGCGGGCTCGGGTCGCTGCCGACAGTGGCGATCGGCGTCATCGAGGAATCGGCAAAGCTGGCCATACCTGCCATCGTCCTCATCTGGCGCAGGCCGCGGCCGCTGGACGGTCTCATTCTCGGGGTCGCAGTGGGCAGTGGCTTCGCTGCGCTGGAAACGATGGGATACGCCTTCGTGGAACTAGTGCGCAGCGGCGGCCAGTTGGGGTCCGTCACCCAGCTCCTGCTGCTGCGCTCCGTGACTGAGCCGGGTGGGCACGCCGCATGGACGGGCCTGGCCTGCGCCGCGCTGTTCTCCATCCGCACCAGCAGCCGTCGCTGGCTCGGCTGGCTGCGATTCTTCGCCGTCTTCTTCGGAGTCGTCGCCCTGCACGCGACGTGGGACAGCCTGGCCACAGAGACCGGCTACCTCCTTGTGGGCGGGGCGAGCTTCGCGATGCTCATGATCGCGACCTGGTACCTCCACCGCCACGACTTTGCTCGGTCCACTCCCCCATCGAGCCGGCTGGCGCCGGAATCTCGGGCTGTTCCTAGCGGCGTCTCATCGGCATCTCAGTAACCCCGTTGAGACTGGAGTCGCACGCGCAATCGGCCTTATCAGCTCTGGTTGGGAGTCATCATGCGAACACTGGACCGTACATTTGAATCGTCCCTGCTTTCTCTCCACGAGTTGGCTGACTGGCCGGCCGGCTACAGCGTCCACAACGACGGTGTCTTGCGCCTCCGGGGAACGCGCGTCGAGGAGTTGACCCTCCGGTGGGGAACCCCGTTGTGGGTCGTCGACGAGGTCGAATTCGTGAGCCGGGTCAAGGAACTCATCCGGGTGGGCGGAACGGTCCCTGTTTTCGGGGACGGGCCTCTGTCGACTCTGAGCAGTCGCTGGGCGAAGCGCTACGGCTGGGACGTGTGGGGGTCCCCCACCGCTCTGGCCCATGCTTGGTACCACGGCGTGGATCCGCGGCAGAGGCTAAAGGATCTCAGGGGATGGCCCCAGGGCGCTGATGCCACGACGAGCGGCTCCCGCGTGGTCGTCGACGTGAGTGGCCTTGACCCCTCATTGCTCAGGCGAAGTCCTGAGGTTGCCGTGTATCTCAGTGTTGACGGGTTCTCGGACGATGCTGTGGTGCCGGCGCTCCGGCGGCTCTCAGCGTGGTCCAGACCCGTCCGTGCGCTCGACGGCATCGCGGTTCAACTGGGCACGGACGACACCACCGCCGAGACGTCCTCACGAGCTCGGCACATCCTTGACGTGGTGTCCCGGTACATAGCGACGCGACGAAACCTGTTCGTGGACGGTCGGCTTCACCCGGACCCCGCTCCCATCGTCCATTCACTCGCACGGATGGTGCACGAGCGCCGAGCCCCAGATGGCGCAGACAGCGCAGTACTCGCGGACGTCACGCCTTGGCTTCTGCGCGAGTCCTCAGTGGCCTTGGCGAGTGTCGAGTCCGTCCGCATGACGCCCGAAGGAACCTTCATCACACTCTCAGGTGGGTTGCCCTCCCCATGGCCAACACCGACGTCGGTGCCCCTCGTTGCCCGCCCGGTGCACGGCCTTGGGGGCGCCAAGGTGCGCTCTCTCGACAGCCGTCTCGGCGTACTCGAAGTGCCGGTGAACGTGATGCCTGGTGATGTTCTCGCGCTGGCCGGGTTCGTGTCGGCGCCCGGACTCTGCGTGACCCTACGCCCGGACGGCACCTGCCAGGCCATTCCTCGGACCGGCGAGGTCCCCGCCCGCTGACCCCGGCGATCGTGCAGGCCAGAACCAGAGCACCGACGGGGAAGGAGCAAGACTCGTGCGTGCATTGACCGTCAAGCCCGGCGTGAAGGAGTCCTTGGCTCTGATGGAAGGAGCTGAGCCTCCGCCTGAGCAGGGCTCTGTGCTGGTCGAGGGCCTCGCGGTCGGGTTGTGCGGCACCGACGCCGAGATCGTCTCCGGTGCTTACGGGGAGCCCCCGCCAGGCCGCGAGCTGCTGGTCCTCGGCCACGAGAACATCGGGCGGGTCAAGGAAGCGCCCGACGGGTCCGACCTGAGCGAGGGCGATCTCGTGGTGGGCATCGTCCGGCGCCCCGACCCGGTTCCGTGCCCGGCCTGCGCGGCCGGCGAGTGGGACATGTGCCGCAACGGCCAGTACA
>JAVXWK010000778.1:0-11393 GCA_032230575.1 Pseudonocardiales bacterium
AGTGGTGCGCATCCACAACGGCGCGATCACCGGGCCCGCGTTCTTCGACCACGTCCGGTCGTGCACCACGCCGGTGCTGAACTCGCCGAAGGGCCAGACCTCGCCGCTGCCACCGGATCTCGTGCAGCGGCCGGTGATCGACCCCGAGGTGCTCTGGACGTGGTCGCTGGTCCGCCGTGCCGACGAGGTGCGGACGGCCGTGCTGGCGGCCGCGGAGGCCATCACGCGGCCGGTCGGCGATCTCGGGCTGCATCGCGAGGGTGTCTGGCTGCCCGCGGACGACCCCTGGCGTGCGCTGCGAGGCTGAGCCTCGCACGAAGGAGAAAACGAGTCGCAATTCCGGGAAATCAACCCGGGGTGCAGGCGGTTGTGGCTGTCAGTTCCACTTCTTCTCCTTCGAAAGTGAGCCAAGGAAATGACGAACAAGGTGGCCGTCATCACGGGTGCGTCTCAGGGAATTGGCGCGGCACTCGTCCCGGCCTATCGGAAGCTCGGCTATTCGGTCGTCGCGGTGTCGCGGTCCATCGAATCCGCGGACGACCCCGAGGTGCTGACGATCCGGGCGGATCTGAGCAAGCCGGGTGAGGGGGCGCGAGTCGTGAGCGAAGCGCTTGCGCGGTTCGGCCGCGTCGACACGCTCGTCAACAACGCCGGGATCTTCGTCGCCAAGCCGTTCGCCGAGTACACCGACGAGGACTTCGCCGCCGTGATCGGCACGAACCTGGTCGGGTTCTTCGACATCACGCGCAGCGCGGTCGGCGCCATGAAGGGCGGGCACGTGGTCAACGTGTCGACGACGCTGGTCGACCACGCGCTGTCCACCGTGCCGTCAGCGCTCGCGTCCCTGACCAAGGGCGGTCTGAACGCCGTCACGAAGTCGCTCGCGATCGAGTACGCGACCCGGGACATCCGCTTCAACACGGTCGCGCTCGGCATCATCCGCACGCCGATGCACGCCCCGGAGACCCACGAGACGCTGGCCGGGTTGCACCCCGTCGGCAGGATCGGCGAGATCTCCGACGTCGTGGACGCGATCACCTTCCTGGAACAGGCCGGCTTCGTCACGGGCGAGATCCTGCACGTCGACGGCGGCCAGAGCGCGGGGCACTGATCATGAGCATCGACGAGGTCATGAACCGGTGGAAGGACGCCGTGGACGCGCACGAACCCGAGCGCGTGGCGTCGAACTTCGCCGAAGACGCCATTTTCCAGGGCCTGCACCCGTACGGCGTGGGCAGAGCGGCCGTGGCCGAGTACTACGATTCCCAGCCCATCGGCATGAAAGCCGAGTACGAGGTGCTGGAAACGCGGAAGCTCGCCGACGATCTGACTCTCGGCTATCTGAGCGTCGATTTCTCGTTCGCCGACCGGCCGACGATCACCGTGAACCTCAGCGTGCTCATCAAGGGAGACCTGATAGCGCACTACCAGGTCTCCCGCCTCGGCTAGTGCCTGCGCGGCTCCCGGCCGAACGGTGAAGGCGGCCGTTCGAGCTCGGGAGCCTTCGGGATCGGCATGGTCACCGGGGTGTCCGCCGTGATCGTGATCGGCTCGCCGTGGTGCCTCGTCCTGAACTCGGTGCCGTCCACGATCCGGTAGGTGGCCTCGGTCTCGCACACGTCGATCGCGATTCTGGTGCCCTGGAAGGCCATCCGGAACGAGAACCGGGTCAGCGTCTCGGGCACCCGCGGGGCGAAGGTGAGTTCGCCACCGTGGTCGCGCATGCCGCCGAACCCGGCCACCAGCGCCATCCACGCGCCCGCGAGCGAGGCCATGTGCAGACCGTTGTCGACGTTGTTGTGCAGGTCGTGGAGGTCGGTGTAGATGGCCTCGACGAGGTAGTCGAACGCCAGGCCGAGGTGCCCGACCTCCGCTGCCAGCACGGCCTGCGTGCCCGCCGACAACGACGAGTCGCGCACGGTCCGCGCCTCGTAGTAGGCGAAGTTGCGGGCCTTCTCCTCAGGTGTGAACACATCGCCGCGCACGTGCATCGCCAGCACGAGGTCCGCCTGCTTGATGACCTGGCGGCGATACAGGTCGAAGTACGGGAAGTGCAGCAGCAGCGGGTACTTCTCCTGCGGTGTGTTCTCGAAGTCCCACTCCGCGTGCTTGGTGAAGTTGTCCGCCTGCGAGTGCACCTGCAGCATCTCGTCGTACGGGATCGCCATCGAGTCGGCGGCGCGACGCCACGCCGCGATCTCGTCGGCTGACGCCCGAGCCTTGTCCGGGTGGCGTTCCGCGGCCTGAGCGGCGGCGCGCAGGTTCTGCTGGGCGATCAGGTTGGTGTAGACGTTGTTGTCGACGATCGCCGAGTACTCGTCCGGACCAGTCACTCCGTCGATGCGGAACCCGTCGTGCCGGTCGTGGTGGCCGAGCGACATCC
The DNA here is from genome assembly GCA_032230575.1 of Pseudonocardiales bacterium. Taxonomy (GTDB): domain Bacteria; phylum Actinomycetota; class Actinomycetes; order Mycobacteriales; family Pseudonocardiaceae; genus Lentzea. The sequence goes on from JAVXWK010000778.1 coordinate 2,384, forward strand.
ACAACCTCGCCGTCTCCGCGAGGATCTCGGTCGCCTCGTCACGTTCGAAGCACTCGTCGTTCGTGGCGTTGAGGTACTGCTGCGTGGCGTAGGCGACGTCACCCGAGACGTGGAACGCGGCCGTGCCCGCCGGCCAGTAGGCACTGCACTCGGCGCCGTTGATCGAACGCCACGGGAACGCGGCTCCCTTGAGTCCCAGCACCTTCGCGCGGTCGCGGGCCTTGTCCAATGTGGCGTGACGCCACCGCAGCGCGTCACGGGCGGCGTCCGGCAGCGTGTAGGTGAGGACCGGGAGCACGAACATCTCGGTGTCCCAGAACGCGTGGCCGTCGTAGCCGGGTCCGGTGAGGCCTTTTCCCGGAATGGCACGGGACTCACCGCGGGCACCGGCCTGCAGGATGTGGAACAACGCGAACCGGATCGCCTGCTGCAGCTCGTCGTCGCCCTCGATCTCGATGTCGGCGACCTGCCAGAAGTCGTCCAGGAACTCCCGCTGTTCCCGCAGCAGCCCGTCCCAGCCCGTCTGGCAGGCACCGGCGAGCGCGGCCTCGACCTGGGCCCGGAGCGCTGGGGTGGAACGCTTTCCCGACCAGCCGTAGCCGAGGTACTTGGTGAGCTTGAGACAGCTGCCCGCCTTGACGTCGACCGCGGCCGTGAACCGCGCAAGATCCGGTTCGGCGTGGATGTCGGTCCGAGGATCGCTGCCTTCACCGATCTCGATCTCGTGGTCCATCGCGGCGGCCATGCGCAGGCCGGACACCTTGGTGTGGTGGCACAGCACGGCCCGCATCTTCTCGGCCATCGTGAAGTCGTTGATCAGCGGCGAGTCCAGCGCGGCGGCCACGCGAGGATCGTTGGTGCGGTGGATGGTCGGCTCGTTGGCGAGCAGGTCGGACTGGACGACGAGCTGCACGTCGTCCATCGGCTCGACCTCGTACCGGATGGCGGCGACCGCGCGCTGCGTGAACGACACGAGCCGTTCGCTGCGCACGATCACGCGGCGGCCGGTCGGCGACTCCCAGACCGTGCGGCGGCGCAGCGTGCCGGAGCGGAAGTCGAGGACGCGTTCGTGCTCGATCGCGTTGCCGTAGCGCATGTCCAGCGGCTCGTCCTCGACCAGCAGCCGGATGATCTTGCCGTCGGTGACGTTGACGACGGTCTGGCCCGCCTCGGGATAGCCGTAGCCCGCTTCCCCGTAGGGCAGCTGGTGTTCCTCGTAGAAGCCGTTGAGGTAGGTGCCCGGCAGGCCTCTCGGTTCGCCCTCGTCGAGGGTGCCCCGGAATCCGATGTGGCCGTTGGCCAGTGCGAACGTGGACTCGGTGCGGTGCAGCTGGTCTACGGCGAGGCCCTGCCAGCGCAGTGCCCACGGTTCGATCGTGTAGCTCATGAGAGCAGCTCGTCGAGCTCGTCGACGACCTGGTCGGCGCCGTTGGTCTTGAGGGCTTCCCTTTGGTGGCCGCGATCGACGCCCACGACGAAGCCGAAACCGCCGTCGTGGCCCGCTTTCACGCCCGCGAGCGCGTCTTCGAACACCGCGGCGTTCTCCGGTGCCGTCTTGAGCCTCCTGGCGCCTTCGAGGAACGAGTCGGGCGCGGGTTTGCCCTTCAGGTTCGACGCGGTGATGACGTTGCCGTCCACCAGTGCGTCGACATAGTCCAGAAGGTCGCCCGCGCGCAGCACGCGCATGGCGTTGGCCGATGACGTGACGACACCGATGGGGACGCCGGCCTTCCGCGCTGCCTGCAGGTAGCGGACGGACGCGGGGTAGGGCGTGATGCCCTCCTCGTCGATGATCTGGTTGACCAGGTCGTTCTTCCGGTCGCCGATGCGGCGGATCTCGTCCTCGGGCGGTGTGAGGCCGCGGGAGGTGAGGAAGCTGCGGACGCCGTCGTAGCGGGGCTTGCCGTCGACGTAGGCGAGGTAGTCCTGCTCGCTGAACGGCTGGCCCATGGCTTCGAACGTCTGCTTCCACGCCTTGCGGTGCAGGACCGCCGTGCTCGTGAGCACGCCGTCGAGGTCGAACAGCAACGCTGTGATCCGCTCCGGGATGCCGAGGCTCATGCTTCGATCATGCACCCGTCTCGTCGTCCTCGCCGCGTTCCTCAGGACGTTCTTCTTTGAGGCGTTCGTCGAGCGGGCGCGGGTGGGCCTGCTCGTATTCGGTCATCCCGTACTTGTCGGACTCGGCCCAGCCCTCCTCGGGCTCGGTCTCGAGCGGGTCGTGCTTGATGTTGTCCTCGTCGAGGGCCTCGAAGTCGTCGCTGTCCCCGGAGATGTAGGCGCCGCGTTCTTCACTCATGGCGTTGCTGTACCCAGTTCGGCGCTATCCGATGCTTTGGCCGACGAGCGAGCCGATGGCGTAGGTGACGCCCATGGCGATCAGCCCGCCCACGATGTTGCGGATGATCGCGTGCTGCCTGTCGGCGCCGCTGAGCCTCGCGCTGATGAAACCGGTCAGGGCGAGGGTGAGGATGGCGGCGAGCACGGTGACCGGGACGCGGAAGCTCGTCGGGGTCAGGGCGATCGCGGCGAGGGGGAGGAGCGCGCCGATGGTGAAGCTGATGAAGCTCGCGATGGCGGCACCCCACGGGTTGGTCAGCTCGTCCGGGTCGATGTGCAGCTCGGCCTCGGCGTGGGCGCCCAGGGCGTCGTGCTTGGTGAGCTGTTTCGCGACCTCTTCCGCGGTTTCCGCGTCGAGTCCCTTGTTCTCGTAGATCTCCGCGAGCTCCCGCAGCTCCTCCTCCGGCATCTCGCGGAGCTCCTGGCGTTCCTTGGCGAGCAGGGCGCGTTCGGCGTCGCGCTGGCTGCTCACCGAGACGTACTCGCCGCTGGCCATGGACATCGCGCCCGCGAAGAGTCCGGCCAGGCCCGCGACGAGGATCTGGGCTCTGTCCGTGGTGGCGCCGGCGACACCCACCACGAGGCTGGCGGTGGAGACGATGCCGTCGTTCGCACCCAGAACGCCCGCGCGGAGCCAGTTCATCCGGTCGCCGGTGACCTCGTCGTGGGGCTCGTGGTGTGCCATTTTCGGAGGCTAACCTGGGGATCGTGCTTTCGTGGCAGACCACGCCGTTGCGGCTCGTGGACGTGCCAGTGCCGGCACCCGCTCCGGGTGAGCTGCTGGTGCGGGTGCTCGCCTGCGGGGTGTGCCGGACGGATCTGCACGTGGTGGACGGGGATCTGCCGGTGCACCGTCCGTCGGTCGTGCCGGGGCATCAGGTCGTGGGTGAGGTTGTTGTCGCCGCGGCTGGCTTCGTCGTTGGTGAACGGGTCGGGATCGCCTGGCTGCGGCACACGTGTGGGGCTTGCCGGTTTTGTTTGCGCGGTTCCGAGAACCTCTGTCCGTCCTCGCTTTACACCGGGTGGGACGTTGACGGTGGATATGCGTCTTATGCGGTCGTTCCTGCTGCTTACGCACTTCGGTTGCCTGCTGGATATTCGGCTGAGGCGGTGGCGCCGTTGTTGTGCGCGGGAATCATCGGGTATCGGGCGCTGAAGCGGGCCCGCGTTCCTGACGGCGGGCGGCTGGGGATCTACGGGTTCGGCGGGTCTGCACATCTGGCTGCGCAGGTCGCCGTTGCGCGTGGGTACGAGGTGCACGTGGTGACGCGATCTGAGGCCGCTCGTTCGTTGGCACTGTCGTTGGGGGCGGCTTCGGCTTCTTCGTCCGCGCCTCCGGTCCTGCTGGACTCCGCGGTGTTGTTCGCGCCGGTCGGGACGTTGGTGCCGGCGGCCTTGGAGGCGTTGGACCGGGGTGGGACGTTGGCGATCGCCGGGATCCACCTGTCGGATGTGCCATCGCTGAACTACTCACGGCATCTTTTTCAGGAGCGGGAGGTCCAGTCGGTCACGGCGAACACCCGTGCCGACGCCGCCGAGTTCCTGTCCTTTTGTGCGTCGCATCGGCTGGAGGTGGCTGTACGGCCGTATGCCCTGGCTGAGGCGAACCTGGCGCTGTCGGACCTCCGTGCGGGTCGCGTGACGGGTGCGGCCGTGCTCGTGGCGTGATGTTTTGCCTGGTCAGAGGCCGGGTATGCGGTTTTTGTCAGACCCCCGTGGCATCCTGTCGAACAGGTGTTCGTCTGTGGTGCAGGAGGTAGGTCAAGATGCAGATCGATCCCCGTCGCTGGCCGGGCCGCGTGGTGCCTACCACTGACACCGACGTGGACATCGCCGTCGAGTCGCTGGTCACGCGCGCCTCGTGGCCGGACGCGGACCGCCGCTGGGTCCGGCGCACGCTGGAGCCGTGGTTCAAGGCGGGGTGGAGCGTCGACGCCGTCCTGGTCGCCCTCGACACCCGCCCTGACGGCACGCGCCAGGGCCGGCCGCGCTCGCGCTCGCAGGTGGCGCACGAGTTCCTGCGCGCACGGATGATGGTGTGGACGGACGACGGCGCGCGCCTCGCCCGCCCGCCTCTGGCCGGCATGTCGCTCGGCGAGTGGTTCCGCGTGAACCGCCGCAACGCCCTGGTGAACTCCCGCCGTGCCAGTTCCGCCCTGACGTCCGAGGGTGAGCGCGCACGGGCGGAGTCGCGCGCCCTGGCCCACCGCCGCGACCCGGTGGAACGCAGCCGCGAGAAGGGCCGCCGCCGTGTCGAGGCGCTCGACAGCCTGCTGGTACCCGGCGAGGAAGCCCCGTCGTTCGCCGACTCGTGGCGCCTGGTCGCCGAGCTGATCCCGGTGCCCCGCGTCTGCACCGCGTGCGGGCACGTCCGAAACGAGGTGACACGCCCGGCCCACCGCGTCGCCTAGGCCCATTTACCTGCGCCTTCGTCGAATGACGATTGAAGTCGGCCGGTGCCGGGAACACGGAACGAGTTTCTTGTTTCCTGCCTGAAGGGGCCGACATGCTCGAAGTGACGCCGATGGCTGCCGAGGTCATCAACGAGCTGACGTCGCAGTCAGCCACCGACGACGGCGTCGGCCTGCGCTTCGCCCTCGCGGTCGAGCAGAACAGCCAGGCCGCGCTCGAACTGTCCCTGAGCGAACCCGTCGACGGCGACGAGGTCGTGGCAGCGCCCGCGGGCGCCAAGGTCATCATGGAGCCGGCAGCGGCCCAGTACCTGGAGGACAAGGTCCTCGACGTGCGCGAGGACTCCGAGGGAAACCCGGCCTTCGCCATCGGACGCCAGGACCCCGCGACCTGATAGTTCACGGGACGCGGACCGAACACCGCGTGAACGAACGGGCCGGGCTTCTCCGCGGAGAAGCCCGGCCCGTTTCACGAACTCGCTGAAATGACAGAAGCGCCCCTGCCCGAAGGTAAGAGGCGCTCCCGACGAACGAACTCAGCCCGCGATGCGGCGGATGACCGAGATCGGGCCGATCGAGTCGATGTCGGCGATCTTCACCGGCACACCCTCGGTCGACGCGTGCACGGCACGGATGCCGTCGATCGCCAAGGCCACGTGCGACTGGCTCGAGTAGTAGACCAGGATGTCGCCGGCCTGGACCTGGTTGCGGCTGACCGAGCGACCGGCTGCCGCCTGGGCGTAGCTGGTGCGGCCGATGGTCACGCCCGCCGAGGCGTACGCCTTCTGGATCAGGGAGGAACAGTCCCACGCGTCGGGGCCGTTGGCGCCGTAGACGTAGGGGTCTCCACGCTGGGCCAGAGCGAACGACACGGCCTGGCCCGCGGCACCCGGCGGGACCGAGATGTTCGACATGTCGCCGTTGTTCGCCAGCTGGTTGCGAACCGAGGTGCTCAGCGACTGGTACTGCGCCTTGGCCTCGGCGAGCTGCTTGTCGAGGTCGGCCTTCTTCTGCTCGATCTCGCCGAGCAGCTTCTTCGACGCCTCGGTGGCGTCGTTGGCCGTCTTCGTCGCGGCGTCCGCGGCGTTGACCGCGTCCGTCAGGCTCTTGAGCGCCTCCGCGTTGTCGGCCGCGAGGATGTTGATGGCCGACATGCGGTTGAGGAAGTCCTGCTGCGAGTCGCTCACGAGCAGCGCGGAGATCTGGTTGAAGCGCGCGCCCTCGAACGTGGACTCGGTGAGGACGTCGACGTGTCCGCGGAGGGACTCCTCGGCCTTCTGGGCGTTCGCGAGATCGCCCTTGGCCTTGTCCAGTTCACCCTGCTTGGCCGCGAGGTCGTCCTTGGCCTTCAGGTGGTCCTGGTTGAGCTGAGATGCCTTCTCGGACAGCTCGTTGTACTTCTTGAGCGCGTCAGCGGGGGAAGGCTGTGCGGTGGCCGGCGCCGCGGGGAGGGCTGCTGCGACGACCGCTGCGGTCGCCACGAGTGCTCCACGCACGGTGCGGCGTGAGGGGTGCGACAGCACGTCGCGGGTCCTCCTTTGTCATGGCAGCCGCCTCGCGAGAACTACTGCGTGTGAGGCGGCAACCTTGGCGTGTGCCCCGAGTGGGTTAACTGCTGGGCCGAAGGTCTCGGACAGGTTACGGAACGACCTAGTGTTCGTCTACCGCCGGGTCCTCAACAGTTCACCGACTCGCACGCTCTCACAGTCGTCTACGTCGGTTTATCGCGGGGTGGGAGAGAAGCGTCACCCGACGACCCGGCGAATCACCGAAATGGGTCCGATCGAGTCGATGTTCGCGATTTTCACCGGCACACCCTCGGTCGATGCGTGCACGGCGTTGACGCCGTCCACGGCCATGGCCACGTGCGACTGACCTGCGTAGTAAATGATGAGATCGCCCGGTGCGACCTGCGCACGCGTCACGGCGCGACCGACCTTCGCCTGGTCGTAGGTGACGCGGGGGATCGTGACACCGGCGGCCCGGTACGAGGCCTGCATCAGCGACGAGCAGTCCCACGAGCCCGGCCCGTTCGAGCCGAACACGTACGGCTTGCCCTGCTGGCTCAGCGCGAAGCTCAGCGCCGCCCCGGCCGCACCCGCCGGCACCGGCACGTTGACCACAGGGCCGGGATTGGCCAGCGTCTGCTTCTGCGGCGCGGACAGCGATTGGTACTTGGTCCGCGCGACCGTGACCTGCTGGTCCATGGCGGTCTTGCGGGTGGAGACGTCCGCGGCGAACTTCTCCGCGGCGGACGCGGCCTTGGCGGCGTCGTTGCGCGCCTTGGTCGCCGTGTCGAGCGTGGCGGTCATCCGCGACACGGTGTCGTTCTGGTCGGCGGCGATCATGTTCATCGCCTGCATCCGCTCCAGGAAGTCCTGCTGGGAGGTCGACGTCAGGAACGCCGACAGGTTGTTGAGCCGGGCGCCCTCGAACGACGCCGTGGTCAGCACGTCGACCTTGCCGCGGTACTGCTCGGACTCGGCCAGCGCCTTCTTCTCCGCCTCGCTCGCGGCACCCACGATCGCGTTCGCCCTGGCCAGGTCGCTCTGGGCCTTGAGGTGGTCCTGGCTGAGCTTCTCGGCCTCCCGCGTCAGGTCGGTGTAGGCCTTCAGCGCGTCGTCGGCGGGCTGGGCGTGCGCCGTGGGCATCGACACCACCGTCGCGGCGATCACAGCGGCCAGAGCGGTCGTCCTTGCAGCACGTCGGCCGGGCACGCGGCCTCCTCAGGAGTCGGAAACAACTTCTGGGGAGGCGTACGGCCAAACAGCCGAAAGGGTTCAGCACACCCTTCCCGCTTGACCGCACGCGGGGCCCTTTCGTGCGCTAGGAGAGTACGAAAGCTCCCCGCGTACTACGACAGCAAGCGCTTGTTCGTCGATGGACGGAATAGTGGCGGAGACGCGGCGGCGGTGGGGTGAATGAGTACGCGGGGAGCTTTCGTACTACAGGAGAGGACGAAAGGGCCCCGCGTGCTGTCCCGATCAGGCGGCTCGGCGGGCCGAGATCGAGGCACGGCAGGCGGCGATCAGGCGGGCGGTGGCGGCGCTGCCCCCGCGCCCACAGCGGGGGCAGCGCATTGCGACATCGCCAGAGAGTTCGTCGACCACCACGCCCAGCTCGGCGTCGCAGCCTCGGCACCAGCGGTGTCGCGTGACCGGGTTGACGTGCATGGGGGACGAGACGCACTGGTGGATCCACCTCCCGTGCACGTGGCAGGTCAGGCGGTCGTCGGGCGCCAGCACGCCGTCGTCCTCGGCGAGGTCTTCCTCGACCAGCGTGGCGATGAGGTTGGCGATCATGGCGTCCTCCCGATCCGATACCTGCCTCTGCTAACCCGTCGAAGGAGCGAGCTCCGAATCGACACGGGACGCCAACTTCTTCAGCGCCCACGCACATCCGAGCCCCAACGACGTGAGAGCGAGCCATGGCATCCATGGCACACCCGCGCGCGCAGCGGCGTCGAACGCAATTCCGGTGAGCAGATTGCCGAGCAGGATCCCGACGCCCACGACCGTGTTGTAGAGGCCGTAGTGCGTGGCGACGTGCCGGTCACCCGACAACGAGACGATCTTGTCCATCTCGAACGGGAACACCACCATCGTGCCCAGCGCGAGCAGCGCGGCGCACAGGATCAGCCCGGGCCAGCCGCCGAAAACCGCCGGCAGGAACGCCAGGCCAAGCACCGCCATGCCGAGCGTCAACGACTGCGAAGGCCCGAACCGCCTGCGCGCCCACGCCGTGACGCGCATCTGGCCGAGCACCGCCAGCACGCCCGACACGGCGAACAGCACCGCTGTCAGGACCGCCGAGCCCGAAGCCAGCGGCAGCGCCAGGTAGACCTGGAACGACAGCACGTACGACCCGGTCATCGCCAGCGCGAACAGCACGAACCGCCGGTTGCCGGCGACCACCCGCCAGTCCGCGAGCACCGAGTTCCCGGAAGCCTGACCTGAACGCGTGGGCAGTGACCGCCACTGCAACACGGTCAGCACCAGGAACACCCCGGCCGCCACGAGGCACGTGAGCCGGAAGTCCACCGCGGTCAGTGCGAGCCCGATCAACGGCCCCACCAGGATTCCGGTCTGGTAGAAGACGTTGAACAACGCGAACGCCTCCACGCGCCGTGGCCCGGCATCAGCTGCCACGTACGCGCGCACGGCCGGGTTGAACAACGCCCCGGCGAACCCCGTTGCGGCAGAAGCGATCACGAGTGCCGGCAACCCGTCCACGAGCCCGAGCAACGCGAACCCGCCGGT
>JAVXWK010000806.1:0-8902 GCA_032230575.1 Pseudonocardiales bacterium
TTGCAGGGCCTGGGCTTCTCCGGTACCGAGCACGTGTTCGTCTGGCTCGGCAACTACCTCTCGGTGATCGCGGACTCCGCGTTCCACGCGAGTCTGGTCAACGTCGCGTTGTTCGCGACCATCCACATCCCGAGCATGCTGATCGGCTCGCTCGTCCTGGCCCTGCTGCTGGACTCCGGCGTCGTGCGGCTGAAGCAGATGTGGTCGCTGGCGGTGTTCGTGCCGTACGCGGTGCCGGTGGTCATCGGCGGCCTGATCTGGGCCTACCTCTACAGCCCCACGCTCGGCCCGATCAAGAACGTGCTGGGCGTCGACCCGCTGAGCGACGGCGCACTTCTGCCGTCCATCGCCAACATCGCGACCTGGCAGTGGGTCGGCTACAACATGATCATCTTCTACACCGCGCTGCAGGCCGTCCCCAAGGAGATCGTCGAGGCGGCACGGGCCGACGGCGCGGGCGGCTTCCGCACCGCGTGGTCGATCAAGATCCCGGTGATCCGGCCGACGATCTTCGTCGCGGCGGTGTTCACCGTCATCGGCTCGCTGCAGGTGTTCACCGAACCCATGGTGCTCAAGGGCTTCACCGGCACGGTGACCAGCACCTGGTCGCCGAGCATGTACGTGTACGAGGCCGCGTTCGTCGCCGGCGACAACGGCCGGGCCGCGGCGGCGTCGGTGCTGCTCGCCGTGATCTGCGCGCTGCTGTCCGCCGTCGTCATGCGCTTCTCGACGAGGAGGTCGTGATGAGCACGTCCATTGTGGACAGGAAGTCCCGCTGGGTCTCCGTCCCCGCTGTGCACGTGATCCTCGTGATCGCCGCGTTGTACAGCCTGCTGCCGCTGGTGTGGCTGGTCACCTCGGCGACCAAGTCGCTCAGCGACTTCTCCACGACCGGCGCGTTCGAGTTCGGCCAGTGGAACCTGTGGACCAACGTCAAGACGTTGTTCACGCAGGAGAACGGCATCTTCTGGCAGTGGCTGCTCAACTCCGTGCTGTACGCGGGAGGCGGGGCGGTCCTCGGCGCGCTGATCTGCGCCGCGTGCGGGTACTCCATCGCCAAGACGAGCTTCCCCGGCAGGCGGGTGCTGTTCGGGCTGACGCTGACCGGCGTGCTCGTGCCCACGACGGTGCTGGCGCTGCCGATGTACCTGCTCGCGTCCGAGCTGCGGATCGTGGACACGTTCTGGGCGGTGTTCATCCCGTTGCTCACCAACCCGTTCGGCGTCTACCTCGCCAAGGTGTACGCGGACGCCTCGGTGCCGGACGAGGTGCTCGAGGCGGCGCGGGTCGACGGGGCCGGCCAGCTGCGGACGTTCTTCACCGTGGCGCTGCCGATGATGCGTCCCGGTGTGGTGACCGTGCTGCTGTTCCAGTTCATCGGGATCTGGAACAACTTCTTCCTGCCTCTGGTTCTGCTCACGAACCCCAAGCTCTTCCCTGTCAGCCTGGGGCTCTTCCAGTGGAGCACCCGGCAGACCCAGTTCCCCCAGTACACGCCGCTGGTGATCACCGGCTCGCTGCTCGCGGTGCTGCCGCTGGTGGTGGCGTTCCTCGTGCTCAACCGGCAGTGGCGCAAGGGCCTGGCAGCCGGGAGTGTCAAATGAACAGGCCCGAGGTCATGCTCGCCATGAGCCCGGACGTCGCCGACCTGCAGTTCGGCCCGCGCGAGCTCGAACGGCTGCGCAGGCTCGCCATGCCCGGCAACCCCTTGGTGGCGCACGACTTCTCGTCACCGGCCGTCCGCCGCCGGCTGGCCTCCGTGGAGGTGCTGATCACCTCGTGGGGCTGTCCGCCGATCTCCGTGGACGTGCTGGAGGCCGCGCCCCGGTTGCGCGCGGCCCTGCACGCGGCGGGCAGCGTGCGGGCGCACGTCGGCGACGCGGTGTTCGACCGCGACATCCTGGTGACCACCGCGGCGCACGTCAACGCCGAACCGGTCGCGCAGTACACCGTGGCGGCGATCCTGTGGGCGTTCAAGAAAGTGCCGTTCCTGGCCGCGGACGCCCGCCGGTTCCGCGAGGACTGGGGCTACCGCGACCGGCGCGGCGAACTGTCCGGGCTGGGCCGCACGATCGTGCTGGTCGGGTTCTCCCGCGTCGGCAGGCGGGTCGTGGAGCTGTTGCGGCGGCTCCAGGTCGGTCGCTTGCTCGTGGTCGACCCGGTCGTGGATCCTTCACTGGTGCGGGCGGCCGGTGCCGAGGTGGTCACGCTCGCCGAGGCACTCCCCCAGGCGGACGTGCTGAGCCTGCACGCCCCCTCGCTGCCCGAGACCCACCACCTGATCGGCACGGCGGAGCTGGCCTCACTGCCCCAGCACGCCACCCTCGTCAACACCGCGCGAGGGTCCCTTGTGGACACCGCGGCGCTGGAGGAGGCCTGTGCGCACGGGCATCTGCACGCCGTGCTGGACGTGACCGATCCCGAACCACTGCCCGCCTGGTCGCGCCTGTACGACCTGCCGAACGTGGTGATCACCCCGCACGTGGCCGGGTCGCTGGGCTCGGAGACCAGGCTCATGGCCGCGGCCGCGCTCGACGAGCTGGAGCGCTACGTCACCGGGCAGTCGCCACTGGAACCGGTGACCAGGCACGGACTCGCGGTGCAGGCATGAGACGACGCACCGGACACCACCGTCCCACCCCGGACACCAGTCATCGGACGGCGGCACCGGCATGAGACTCCCCGCCGAAGACCGCCGCCTCTCGCCGCGCACGGGCTGGACCCGCGCGCACTGGGAGGCGGTCGCCGACCACATGCTCGATGCCGTCAACCAGCACTGGTCGCCGCGGTGCGCGCAGGTCGACCTGCCCGGCGAACCGAGCCGGTACGGCCCGGTCTCCGACGGTCTCGAGGGGTTCGCGCGCACGTTCCTGCTCGCCGGCTTCCGGGTCGCGGGCGGCGGCGATCCCGCGCTGCTGGAGCGGTACGCGTGGGGTCTGGCCGCGGGCACCGATCCGCACTCGCCGGAAGCCTGGCCGCGGCCGGACGTGCTGGGACAGGCCAAGGTCGAGGCCGCGTCGATCGCGCTGGTGCTGCAGCTGACCAAGCCGTGGCTGTGGGACGAGCTCGACGACAGCGTGCGCGAACGGACCGTCGACTGGCTCGGCACCGTGGTCGGCCAGCCGTACCCGCCGATCAACTGGGTGTGGTTCCGGATCGTCGTGGAGTCGTTCCTGCGCGAGGTCGGCGGCAAGTGGTCCGCGGAGGACATCGAGCACGACCTGGCTCTGCACGCATCGTTCCGGCGTGAGGGCGGGTGGCTCAGCGACGGCGAGGAACGCGCGTTCGACCACTACACGGGCTGGGCTCTGCACCTGTACCCGTTGCTGTGGACGCACCTGTTCGACGTCCCGGACTCGCTGTGCTCGCAGGAAACCCGCCGCACGTGGACCACAGATCTCACGCGCTACCTGGAAGACGCGGTGGCTCTGCTCGGCGCCGACGGGTCGCCGCTCATGCAGGGCCGCAGCCTCACCTACCGGTTCGCCGCCGCGGCACCGTTCTGGGTCGGCGCGCTCACCGGTGCGGCCGAGCCCGGGCTGCTCCGGCGCGCGGCCTCCGGGGTGCTGCGGCACTTCGTCGACCACGGCGCACTCCAGCCGGACGGGCTGCTGACGCTGGGCTGGCACGGCGGCTGGCCCCCGATCCGCCAGGCCTACTCCGGGCCCGGCTCGCCCTACTGGGCCGCCAAGGGCATGCTCGGCCTCGCGCTGCCCGCCGACCATCCCGTGTGGACGGGCGTGGAACGCCCGCTGCCCGTGGAGACGCGCGACTTCACCCGCGTCATCGCCGCACCGGGCTGGCTGGTGTCGGGCCGCCGCGCCGACGGCGTGGTCACCACGGTCAACCACGGCACGGACCACGCGTTGCCCGGCGATCAACGCGCGGACTCGCCGTTGTACGCGCGGCTGGGCTATTCCACGGCGACCATGCCGGAAGCCACGGACAACTCGGTGGTGCTCCTCGACTCCACGGGTGCGGCCAGCCACCGCGCGGGCTTCCGGACGTTGTTCGCCGAAACGCTTCCGGGCGACGTGGTGGCCGGTGCCTCGTACGGACCGGTGCGCTGGGTCGACACCAGCGAGGACGACTCGCCGGACCACGGTTCCGGTCGCGGCGGCGAGATCGTCGGGGGACCGCCGGTGCTCGTGGTGTCGGTCGTGCGCAGCGGGGTGGAAATCCGCCTCGTGCGCGTGGACGGCGACACGGACGCGCGGCTGCGGCTGTCCGGCTGGCCCGTCGCCGCCGACGTCAGGCCGCACGCCGATACCGCGGCACGACCCGAGGTCGTGGTCTCCGCCAGGCGCCTGCGGTCCTCGCTGTGCGCACTGCGCGGGTTCGACCAGTCAGGCGTCCACACCGGCACCGGCACGTCGCCGCTGGGCAAGTACGTCGCGACCCCCTGGCTCGCCACGACCGGCCGCGTCACCCGAGGTGAGGTGTTCGCCGCCGCCGTGCGCCTGGACCGGGGCCGCGGCGCCGTGGCCAACCCGCTGCTCACCGGGTGCGCCGACGAGATCGTGCTGAAGTGGAGCGACGGACTCGACACGAGGATCACCCTGCCAAATCCTTAGGAGGCGCCATGGTCACCCGCAGGACAGTGTTGTCCGGTGCGGCGGCCGCCATCGCGGCGACAACACTCGGCACGAGCGCGAGTGCCGACCAGACGATCGCAATCGACCCCGGCACGAGCTACGGCACGTGGGAGGGCTGGGGCACGTCGCTGGCCTGGTGGGCCAACGTGTTCGGCGACCGCGACGACTTCGCGGACCTGTGGTTCACCACGAAGACCGTCACCTACAACGGAACCGCGCTCCCCGGGCTGGGCATGAACATCGCCCGTTACAACCTCGGCGCGTGCAGCTGGAACACCGTGGACGGCGAACGCATGGTCGCCTCGCCGAACATCCCTCGCTTCAAGCAGATCGAGACCTTCTGGCAGGACTGGCGCAACACCGACCCGAGCTCGTGGGTGTGGGGCGCCGACGCGAAACAACGCGCGTCCGTGGTGAAGGCGGTGAACCGCGGGGCGATGACGGAGCTGTTCTCCAACTCGCCCGCGTGGTGGATGTGCGTCAACCACAACCCTTCCGGTGCCGCCAGCGCGAGCAGCAACAACCTGCAGTCGTGGAACTACCGCACCCACGCCTCCTACCTGGCCGAGGTGGCGCGCCAGTTCCGCGACCGCTTCGGTGTCTCGTTCCGCACGGTCGACCCGTTCAACGAGCCCGCGTCGAACTACTGGTCCGCCACCGGAAAGCAGGAAGGCTGCCACTTCGACCCTTCCCTGCAACGGACCGTGCTGCAGTACCTGCGTGAGGAGCTCAACAACCGCGGGCTGTCCGGAACGCGCATCTCGGCGTCCGACGAGACCAACTACGACGTGGCGCGCAGCACGTGGAACTCCTTCGACGCCACCACGAAGTCGGTCGTGAACCAGATCAACGTGCACGGCTACCAGGGTTCCGGTGGACGCCGCGACCTGCTCTACGCCGACGCCAAGGCCGCGGGCAAGGTGCTGTGGAACTCCGAGACCGGCGAGAAGGACGGCACCGGGCTCTCACTGGCCACCAACCTGTGCCTGGACTGGCGCTGGCTGCACCCGACGGCGTGGTGCTACTGGCAGGTGATGGACCCGACCCCGGAGTGGGCGCTGATCGCCTACAACCCGGACACGCTGCAGGCGGGCGCCGTGCAGAAGAAGCTCTACGTGCTGGCGCAGTTCACCCGGCACATCCGCCCTGGCATGCGGATCATCTCCGCGTCCACCGGAAACGCCGCGGTGGCCTACGACCCCGCCGCCCGCAGACTCGTGCTCGTCGCCGTCAACACCGCGACCTCGTCGCAGACGATCACCTTCGACCTCACCAGGTTCGGCACCCTGCCGACCGGCCTGATCACTCGGTGGTCGACCTCGACGACCACCGGCAGCGACAAGTACGCGCAACGCACCGACGTCCGTCTGGACGGCAAGCTGCTGCGGGCTTCGTTCGCGGCGGGACAGGTGCAGACGTTCCAGCTCGACGGAGTCTCAGCCTGACGTGGTGCTGATGCTGGCCACCAGGTTGATCGTGGTGGCCAGCACACCGGTGCCGAACAGGTAGGACAGCAACGCGTGCTTCAGCACGGTGCGGCGGATGTCGCGCGTCGACAGCGAGGTGTCGGAAACCTGGAACGTCATGCCGATGCTGAAGGCGACGTAGGCGAAATCCCCGTAGTCCGGCGGTTCGGACTGGTTGAAGTCGATGCCGCCGTCGACGTCGAAGTAGTACAGCCGGGCATAGCGCAACGTGAAGATCGTGTGCACGACCATCCACGACAGCACGACGGACAGCACGCCGAGCCCCACGCGCAGCAGCTCCGACGCGCCGGTCGTCTGCGAAGCGCGGGCCAGCACGAAACCGACCGACACCAGGCTGGCCGTCGACGCGAGCAGCAGAACGACTTCGGCGACCGTGCGCGTGGGGTCGTTGCGCACGGCGTGCTGAGCGGTCTGCTCGGCGTCCATCGGCCAGATCAGCAGCCACACCCAGGTGAGGTACACGAGCGTGCCCAGGTCCCACCCGACGAGCGGCCCGAACTCGGCGTACCCGGCCAACGAGACCACGAGGCCGGCGACGACGCCCACGGCGATCACCGTGGCGAACTTCGTCCTCGCCAGGACGAAGCCGTCGTCGGACGGCGGGCGGGTCGGAAGATCCTCCGGCATGAAGCTGGAAGGTACGACATGACGCCCGCCGCCGCGACGCGGCCCGCCTCCTAACGACCGACCGTCGCTTCCGAGATGCCCAGGAACCCGCGAGTGGTTCCCGGTGCGGAGCTGGTGAGCTCCAGGCGCAGACGGTCGATGCGCACAGAAGCGAACGAGACGCTCAGGTTGTTGCCGGTCCATCCGACCTTCGCGTCGCGCACCGGCACGAACGCCCGGCCGTTCCAGTACGACACCGCGATCGCCGCGGGCAGTGCGTGTGCCGTGTCGGTGACGAACGTGGCCTGCACCGAGCTGACCGGACCTTCCGGAGCCGGCAGCGTCACCCAGTCAGTCGCGTGCGCCCGGCTCACCGCGGGCAGCAACGCCGTGGCGCGCTTCAGGTAGTAGTTCGACCAGTGCGTCGAAGCGTTTCCGTCGAGCATCGCGGCCGGGATCGTGTCGCGTGCACCCGAGTAGCTCGCGTCCACTGCGGCTGGGACGGGAGGTGCCACGGGTGCGGGATCCGCGACCGGCGCATGACCCGGCCTCCCACCGGTCGCCGCGACCAGAGAGGTCGCCGTGCGCAGACCGGGTGCCCGCGCTGTCACCGTGATCACCGACGACTGTCCGGATCGGACCATCGCCAGCGCCTTGCCGTTGAACGCGGTGCGCGAGCTCGCCTGGTAGTTCTCGGCGCTCTCCTGCCGTCCGTTGTCCAGGCCTGCCAGGCTGCCGCCGCGGACCTGGAACGAGATCAGGTCGTCCGCGTCCGGCACGACCACGCCGTCACGGTCGACGACCTCGGCGGTGACGAACGTGAGCGACTTGCCGTCGGCCTTCGTCACCCTGCGGTCCGGTGTCAGCCGGACAGCGTGCGGCTCCCCCGCCGTGCGGACCTCGTCCCTGGCGACCACCACACCGCCCTTCTTCGCAACCGCGACGAGTCGTCCCGGCTGGAACGGCACGGACCAGGTCAGGTGCAGCTTGCCCGCGCTGCCGTTGGGACTGGTGTAGCTGCCGGGATAGGGGCCGGTGGTGACGGTCTTGTCATCGCCGGTCGCCTCGGTGGTCTCCAGGTACCTCGCGCCGGACACCGTGGTCTTCGTGTCGAACTCGCGCTCCCCCAACGACTTGCCGTTGAGGTAGAGCTCGACGGTGTCCGCGTTGCTGTACGCCCACACGGAGACCTGCTCGCCGGCTTCGTGGCCGGTCCAGTTCATGGGCAGCAGGTGCACCATCGGCTCGCTGCTCCACTGGCTGCGGAACAGGTGGTAGAAGTCCTTCGGGAACCCGGCCGTGTCCACCGCGCCGAAGAACGACGACTTCACCGGGAAGACGTTGTACGGCGTCGGTTCGCCGATGTAGTCGATGCCGGTCCACAGGAACTGGCCGGCGAACCACTTGCGGTCACGGTCCTTCTTCAGCCCGTACTCGCCGCTGTAGGTCCACGTCTCCAGGTTGTTGTCGTAGGAGGACGTGTTCCGCTTGCCCGGCGTGTGGTTCTCGCCGGTGTTGAGCTGGTCGGCGTCCTGGTAGTAGCCGCGGGTCGAGGTGGAGGACGACGACTCGCCCTCGAAGAAGAACTTGGTGGGATAGCGGGCGTGCAGGCCGTCGATCGACGACGCGTTGTTGTAGTTCACGCCCAGCCCGTCGAGCATCTGCAGGATCTGGTCCTGCGGCGACCCCACCGGCGGAACCGAGCGGTACCGGTCGGTGCCCATCACGATCGGCCGGGTGGTGTCGATGGCGCGCACCTCGTCGATGAGGCGGCGGGCGATCGGTGGCCCCGCGGCCGAACTGGAGTCGGGGATCTCGTTGCCTATCGACCACATCACCACCGACGGCGAGTTCTTGGCGGCGTGCACCATCTCACGGAGGTCCGCGCCGCTGTTGGCGTCGAAGAACCGGCCGTAGTCGTATTTCACCTTGGGCGCTCGCCAGGTGTCGAACGCCTCGACCAGCAGCAGGACGCCCAGTTCCTCGCACGCCCTGACGAACTCGGGCGAGGGCGGGTTGTGCGAGGTGCGGACGGCGTTCACGCCCATGCTCTTCATGATCCGCAACTGGCGGACGATCGCGTCCGACGAGACCGCGGACCCGAGCGCGCCGAGGTCGTGGTGCAGGTTGACGCCCTTGAGCTTCATCTCCGCGCCGTTGAGCGAGAAGCCGTTGTCCGGGTCGAACGCGAAGTACCGGATGCCCGTGCGGGTG
>JAVXWK010000084.1:0-8565 GCA_032230575.1 Pseudonocardiales bacterium
AAGACTCCGGTCCACGCGACCTTGAAGGCCGATCCGGGGACGCCGGCGTTCGGGTTCGCCGAGAGTGCCGGCGGCTGCTGGGCCGTTGCCGGTGTGGCGCTCAGCACCGTAACACCAGCAGCTATAGCCACGAGTAAGCCTAAAGACCGCATTCCCTCTCCCCGGGATCAGAACCTAAGGTGCGCTAGTGAGACGTCGCTTGACCGGTGCAGGTTTACTGCTGTGGTGCGGAATTATGCTGCTGCCGTCAACGGCGTCCGCACAGGACGGGTCGGTTCTGCTCGAGGCCGATGTGGACGGTAGGCCGGTTGGAGTAGGGACGCTGGTGTTGAACCCCGCTGATACGGCGCGGGTGTCCATCACGGTCCGCAACAACACGAACACCGTGCAGCGCGTGAAGACGGTCAGGATCAGCGGGACGGCGCTGGCGTTGACCTTCTTCGCCTACGACACAACGGTTCCGTTCGACGTGCCGCCCAAGTCCTCGGAGACGCGGAGGTTCCCGTTGGATCCGACGGATCTCGGCTCGCAGGCCATTGGTCTCCTTCCGGTCACGGTCGAGGCGATCGACGTGCAACGGGACAGCATCGCGTCGGTGGAGACGACCGGCGACATCAAGGGGTCGCTGTGGTCGGTGTACGGGGCGTTCGGGTTGGGCGTGCTGGTGTTGACGGCGTTGTCGTGGGCCGGGGCACTGATCGCGCTGGCGCGGCGGAGGCTGCCTGCCAACCGGTGGCAGCGGGCCATGCGGTTCCTGCCCGCCGGGATCGGCACCGGGCTGGTGGCGGTGATCTCGTTGTCAGTCCTGCGATTGGTGGCGCCGTCGCCGACGGCCGAGATCCCGTTCATCCTGGGCGCCGCCGGCGCCGCGTTGCTTCTTGGCTATGTGACGCCGCATCCCGGTGAGCAGCAACCGTCCGAAATGGATACCGTGAGGATTCAACGGTGACTTTGTCCAGTGTGGTCGCCGCTCTGCCGCAGTACGCCGTCGGCGAGCAGATCGGCGAGGGCGGGATGGGCGTCGTCTACGGTGGCGTGCACCGGCAGCTCGGGCGTCCGGTTGCCATCAAACGACTTCCGCACGCGGTCGCGGAAGATCCTCGGATGAGCGAGCGCTTCGAGCACGAGGCACGTCTGCTCGCCCGCCTTGATCATCCCCACATCGTGCCGGTGTACGACTACGTGCGGCAGCAGGGTGAGCACCTGCTGGTGATGGAACGGCTCGACGGCGGCACGGTGTGGTCGCGGTTCTCGACGGACGGGCTGACGGCGCAGCAGTCGTGTGCGCTGGTGCTGGCCACGTTGTCCGGATTGCACGCGGCGCACGAGGCCGGCGTGCTGCACCTCGACGTGAAGCCCAAGAACCTGCTCTTCACCGCGAACGGTGTCGTGAAGGTGGCGGACTTCGGCATCTCGCAGGTGGTGTCGGAGGGTGCGACGCTCGTGACGCACGGCGGCGCTGTGCTCGGCACGCCCGCCTACATCGCGCCGGAGCAGGCGATGGGCAACGCGCTCACGCCCGCCGCGGACGTCTACGCGACCGGCACCGTGTTGTACGAACTCCTGAGCGGCGATCTGCCGTTCGAACGCGGCGGCGGGCCGATCGCGATGATCCAGAAGCGGGTGTACCAGGATCCGCGGCCGTTGCAGAACGTGCCGGAACCCCTTGCGGGCGTGGTGATGCGCAGCATCGCGCGGGAGCCGGACGCGCGCTACCGCAACGCCGAGACGTTCGCGATCGACCTCGCGGGTGCGGCCGGGCACCTGTTCGGGCCGGACTGGCTGACGCGCCTCGGCATCCCGGTGCACCTCGCGCCGCAGGTGTCGGCGTCGTCCACGCGGCCGTCACTCAGGCCGGTCGAGCGCGACACCGTTTCGCTTACGCAGCAACCGATCCGCGCCACGCTGGTCGACCCGGTCCCGGCCGCGCGGCTCAGCGGCAGCAGCACGCTGGTGCCGGCAGCGTCGGTGATCAAGCCGCCGTCGACGCCGTGGGCTCTGTGGCTGGTGGCCGCGATCGCCTTGCTGGCGTTGGCGATCGTGCCGTTCGTGACGGGCGGGCAGCCGGACAAGGTGATCACCCAGAACCTCGCGGACCCGGTGAAGGTCGAGGGCAACAGGCTGACCGTGACGCTGGCGGACATCCCGCTCGCGGACGTGACCGAGCGCGGACCGGCCGGCTTCGTGCTGCCGGGCGCCACGCGGTGGATCGTCGGCGGCGTCGTGACGGCGAAGACGGACGGGCCGGACGGGACGATCGGGCTCGAGTCGAACCGGACGCCGTGGCTGAGCATCATGGGCACGGGTTCGGCGCTGCTGCTGCTCTTCACGTTCGCCTACCTCGAGTCGAACCTGCGGGCGCTGCGCAGGCGTCAGACCGGCGTGGCCGCGGTGATCGCGTCCGTGCCGCTCGGATTCGGGTTCGGGCTGGCCGTGTGGCTGCTCGTGTCCGTGCTGCAGGCGTACGAGCCGACGTTGCCCATCGCGCTGACGTGCGGTGTGCTCGGTGCGGCGGCGGGCATCAGCGCGTCGATCGCCTCTAAGCGGCCTTGACGGCCAGTTCGAACACGTCCGCGAGCTCCTTCGCGTACTGAGCGACATCGGTGTCCGGGCGGGCCATGAGCTCGGCCGGCACCGCCTCCATCGCGCCGATCACCGACACCGCCATCACCCGCGGGGAGAACTGCCGCAACTCGCCGCACTCCTGGCCGTCGCGGAACACGGCTTCGATCTCGGCGAGCGTCTCGGCGCTCTGCCTCCCGTACCACTCCCGCGCGGCTTCGGCGTCTCTCGCGGCGGAGGCGATCTGGCCGATCGCGATCAGCTCGGCCGGGTGCTCGGCGCAGTAGTGCACGAAACCCTCGATCATGGCGCGCACCGTCGCACGGTAGCTTCCGGCACCCTCCCGCCGTGCGTTCAGCGCACGGCTCATTGAGTCGTGCACGGTCAGCATGACCTGCTTCATCAGTTCCTCGCGCTTGGCGAAGTGGTACGTGATCAGCCCGGGGCTGATGCCCGCACGCCGCGCGATCTGCGCGAACGATGCTTTCGCGTACCCGATCTCGGCGATCGTCGCGATCGTCGCGGCGACGATCTGCCCGCGCCGGGCGTCCTCGATGAAGCTGCGCTTCTGGTCGCCCGACCGATTTTCTGGTTGCATGACCAGTAGCCTAGTTGAGTAACTAGCGAGGGGGAAGATCATGAAACTGCGTGGCGGCGTCTGTTACGACACGGGGGTTGTGCACACGGCCGGGGGCTCGTCGAGCCGAGTGCGGTGGAGTTCCGAACAGCTGGAGGACGAGATCGGCCTGCTCGCGTCCGAGCTGAACTGCCCGTCCATCACGGTGTTCGGCACCGACCTCGGCCGTCTCACCGAAGCGACGGACGTGGCCCTGCGCCACGGCATGGAGGTGTTCGTCGAGCCACGGCTGCTGGACCGCCCGCAGGACGAGATCCTCGACCACATGGCCGAAGCCGCCCGCGCGGCCGAGCGGCAGCGGCGCGGCGACAACGTCAAGTTCGTCACCGGCTGCGAACACTTCCTGTTCACGCCGGGCATCCTGCCCGGTGACACGTTCATGGAGCGGATCGCGGCGATCGGGACGATCCCGAAGCCCGAGTGGGAGGAGATCGCCCGGCGGTTCCGCGAGTTCATGGTGCGGGCTGTCGAGGTCACCCGCCGCGAGTTCCGGGGCCGGATCACCTACGCCGCGGTCGCGGGCGCCGACGCGTTGTGGAACGACTGGTCGTTGTTCGACATCGTCGGCCTCGACTACTACCAGTACTTCGAGTCCGATGCCGAGTACACGACCGACCTCGAGCAGTACCGGCGCTGGGGCAAGCCGATCATGGTCCTGGAGTACGGATGCTGCACGTTCACCGGAGCGGCGCGGGCGGGCGGCAGGGGCTGGGAGATCATCGACCTCCAGGCCGACCCGCTGGTGATCGAACCGGGCCACCAGCGCGACGAGCACGAGCAGGCCGACCACATCGCCCGCATGCTCCGCGTGTTCGGCGCGGAGAAGCTGATGGGCTCACACCTGTACACGGTCATCGCGCCGGGCCTGCCCCACAACCCCACGTGTCGCGACCGCGACCTCGACATGGGTTCGTACAGCTTGTTGCGCACGATCCGGGAGCGGTTCGACGACGAGAACTCGCCGTACCGGTTGGAACCCAAGCAGTCGTACCACGCCTTCAAGCGGCACAACTGCTAGTCGGAGACCGTCCGCTGCTTCGGGAACGACGCCGACACGAGGAAGCCGCCCTCCTCGGTCGGCCCTGCGGAGAACTGGCCACCGAGCAACGTGGCCCGTTCGCGCAGCCCGACGAGGCCGTGCCCGCCGCTCGGCAGTGACGACGACGGGCTGGACGGCGGCGTGTTGCGCACCTCGACCAGGACGTCGCCCGCGGTGTCGTCGGCGTCGATGAGCACCGTGGCGCTCGCCCCGACGGCGTGCTTGCGGATGTTGGTCAGTGCCTCCTGCACCGTCCGGTACACCGCGCCGGACACCGGTGCGGCGAGATCCTGCACCGCGCCCTTGACCTGCACGGACACCTCGAAACCGGCGTCGGCGGCCAGTTCGGGCAGCTCGTCCAGGCTCGGTTGGCTGTCGTCGGTGGTGCGCAGGACGGACACGAGCTGACGGAGTTCGTCGAGAGTGCGGGTCGACAACATGCGGATGGTGCCCGCGACCTGTTTGTGCTCGGCGTTGGCCAAGGCCATGCGCAGCGCTCCGGCCTGCATGGCGATGAGGCTGACCTGGTGGGAGACGACGTCGTGCATCTCGCGGGCGAGCTTTGCCCGTTCGTCCGCTCGAATGGCGTGCGCGTGCAGCACGCGCTCTCTCTCGCGGGACTCGGCGAGTTCGACGATGCGGTTGGACAGTTCCTGCCGTGCGTGGGCCATCAGCGCCACGGCGATCGGCAGGCCGGCCGTCAGGAAGCCGGAGATCGCCGACGCGAAGTGCCCGAACGGCGGCCGCTCGATGAACTCCGACGGCGGCCACGCCATGAACCTGCTCAGCCACACCAGGATGCCGGCGACAGTGGTCTGCCAGGAGGTGATGTAGCGGCGGGCGACCGTGTACAGCGCGATCATCGCGGCCAGCTGCGCGAAGCCGGTGAAGAAGCCCGGAATGGTCAGCAGGGCGACGAGGAACGGGAACCGGCGCCGGCCGATCAGCACGACCGCGGAGATCCAGGACAGCCACTCGGAGTGGAACGGCACCTCGGGCATGCCGACCGGGTCGGCCTTGACCCACCGCAGCCGCAACCACGCGTCGAGCAGGGCGATCAGCACGAGTCCCACGTCGAGCAGGACCATGCGGTAATCGCCGAGCAGCGACTTGCGCGAGCCGACCTCGGCGTCCGCCGTGCGGCGTGCCGGAAGCAGCGTGGTGGTCAGGATCCGGCCTCCCCTGTCAGGCGTTCGGTCCTCACCGTACTGCGTGTATGCCGCGGTTGGCATTGGCTGCCCCTTCACCCCGACCCGACCCCGTCAGGGGGTAAGACGCCTTTAGTCGCGGATTGGTACGCGCGCCCCTCATGTATGTGCTACCGCACACGCCCCGATGGGCGCGTGCGGTAGTCACAGCACTACTAAGAGCCCGTCTTCCAGGCGAAGTGGTAGATCGTGTCGAGGTTGCCGTCGGTCGAGTCCATCGTCATGAAGCTCGTCGTCGTGGCGGTGTTGGACGAGCCGGGGTAGACCCGGAGCTCGGTGTTGATGTTGAAGTTCCGCTTCTCGCCACAGGGGGAGTAGACGATCGCGGCCACTTCGGTCGTGTCGGTGGCCTGCCAGTCGTCACTGACGGGGCCGTTGTACCGGTGGGAGATGGACTCCGTCTGCGACATGCCCTGGAAGTAGTAGTTGGCCTTCTCGATGGCGTACGCACCACGTTCCAGATGCGAGAACCCTCTGTAGTCGGCCTGGGCGATGCCGTAGGTGAAGCCCTGCGGCACGTTGACCCGCAGATTGAGCTGGCAGTTCTTGCGCAGGTCGGTGGGCTTGGCGCCGACGCCGACCTGGGCCAGGTAGTCGCTGTAGGTGACCGTGAAGGCCTTGTTGTCCTCGGAGACCGCGACGGCCGCAGTGCCCGCGGGACAGCCCGAGCCGTTGATCGTGACGATGTCGATCGTGATGTGGTCGGGCGGCGGCGTCTCGTTCGGCGCACCGGGCGGGATGATGATGGACGAGGCCAGCAGGGCAGCGGCAACCGCGTTGAGCATGGGACACCTTTCCAACGCAACTCGCAGGGTGGGGTGGCGGCGGTTGAGAGGGGCGGCGGCCTTGGAAAATCAGCAGCGCTTCCACGAGAAGTGGTGCAGGGTGCGCACTTCTCCGCGCTGGTAGTCCATCGTCATGAAACTGTTTGTATTGGCATCGGAAGAGCTCTTGTCAACACGCAGTGCGCTGTTGACGTTGAGATTCCGCTTCTCGCCGCACGGAGCCCACACGATCTCCGAGAACTCGGTTCGATGAGTGATCGACCAGTTGTCGTCGAACGGCCCGTTGAACGTGTGCTTCCACGTGGTGGTGGCCGATTGACCCTGGAAGTAGTAATTCACCGACTGGTAGCCGATCGCGCCGCGCTCAAGGTGCCCGAAGCCCGCGTAGGTTGCTTCCGCGATGCCGTAGGAGAAGCCTTGAGGGGTGTTCACCTGCAGGGTGAGCTGGCAGTTCTTCCGGAAGTCGGTCGCACCGGCACCCTTGCCAGCCTGGGCGAGGTAGTCGCTGTAGATCACCCAGAACGAGGTGTTGTCCGGTGAGACGATCACTTCGGCGGTGCCTTGCTTGCACCCGGAACCGTTCACCGTCACGACGTCGATCGTCACACGTTCCGAAGGAATCGCCTCGGCGGCGTGTGCGGGTGTGGACGACAATGTGAACAGCATGGCCAGAGCGGCTGCTGCCGTCGCTTTACGCATGAAGTTGGCCTTTCCTGGTGCCTCTTTCTCAGCGTGGAGCGGCAGCGGTGTCGCGAAGGTTAGCGCAGACCCTCAACCAATGATGTGATCCAAATGGCCCATGTCACACTGATGGAGCAGTTCGTGAAGAATTACCAGAAATAGTTGTCGACCTGGTGCTGAGGGAACGAATAGTTTCCTCCCGTAGCGCGCGATGTCAGCCGCCCGCCGACCGGCGGGAACGCTGCCCCTGAGCTGCGGTTACTGGTGACACGTGCGCTGTGTCCTCCAAGGGTCCTGTTTCGCACAGCGCATCCAGCGGAGGAAACCCCGTGACATCAGAGCTTGACGAGTGGGCAGAGGAGTGGGACCTAGTCCTGCGCGCCGGAGACCTCGCCGAAGGGACCCGTGTCGTCTACCTCCGAGGCGTCCGCCAGTTCATCGTGTGGCTGCACAACTGCCACGCGGAGGCGGCGGAACCTCGGCAGGTGACCGACCGTCACGCCCTCAAGTGGGCGGAACACCTCAAGATCGACCGCCAGCTGGCCAAGGCCACGCGGAGACTCCGACTCATCGCGTTGACCCTGTGGTTCGACTACCTCGTCAAGCAGTCGGACTCTGGCGTGCCGAGCAACCCGTTCGACGAGGTTGAACTTCCGCAGCCCGACCAGGTGCCGCCAGACATCCTGCCGGACAACGAGCTGGCCGCGCTGCTCGCAACCTGCAAGGGCGGTGACTTCGTCGACCGTCGAGACGAGGCAGTCCTACGCCTGCTCCTCGACACAGGGGTACGCCGCGCCGAACTCGTTGGAATCGACCTCGACAACCTCGACCTCGCCCACCAGGAAGCCACCGTCACCGGCAAAGGCGGAAAGACCCGCATCGCTCCGTTCGGCACCAAGACCACGCTCGCCCTACGCAAATACCTTCGCGCGCGCGGCCGGCGACAGCACGCCACGGATCCGTCGCTGTTCCAGTCGGTGCGGGTACACGCCACGGGCGAAGTACGTCTGACTGCTGCGGGCGTGAACGCCATGATCGACCGCAGATGCAAGCAGGCAGGCCTGGGCCATCGTCGGCCGCACCAGATCCGCCACACGTGGGCCCACGACATGCTCGACAACGGCGCGCAGGAGAGCGACGTGGAACGCCTCGGCGGCTGGGCTCCAGGCTCGAAGATGGTCAAGTGGTACGGCTCCGCTCAGGCTGATACCCGTGCGCGGAAGCGCGCCCGATCACTCTCGCGAGGCGACCGGGTCTAGTCGCGTCGAGTAACAGTGGTGCGCTGTGCTCCGGGCCATGAACCCCGCGCAGCGCACCGCTAGAGCACAGATCGCCGCCGACTGCTCGTGGGCCCAGACGAAGGACCGGGCCGCGCGCACGGCACCGGCCAGGGCGGCAGCGGAGGATCGGTTCTACAAGCTCGTGGATCCCAACGGCGAGATGAGCCCGGCCGATCGGGAGAAGGCGGCGGGGAACGCGCGCAGAGCGTTCTATCGGGGGATCGCGATGAAGCGGTGGGCGAAGCGCACGGCCTAGGTGTACTGACCTGAGAGGTTAGGAACGCGGCTGGCTGGTGGCTTGCCTGCGAGTGCGGTGTGACCGCGGTGGTGATTGTAGAGATGCAGCCATCGCGGGAACGCCTCGCGGCGCTCG
>JAVXWK010000844.1:0-3132 GCA_032230575.1 Pseudonocardiales bacterium
AGGATGCGTCGGGCGATCCTCTTGGCCAGCGACTTCGACTGACTTGTGGACGCCGGCTTCTGCGCCACGGGCGCCGGGGCGGGCGTGGCCGGTGTTGCCGGGGCTGTGGCCGGTGCTGTCGCCGGCAAGGTCGGTCCCTCGATCGTGATCTTCGCGAACACCTGGGTCGCCGGCTCTGCACTGCCGGACTGCTGCTGCTCGATCGGCACGACACGATCTTGCCATCGCGCTCACCCACGCCTGCGATGAGGTCCTACCCACCGGTACGTGAGTGACACGGGTCACGCAGCACACTGGGCGGTGACGGCCCCAGGCGGAGTGTGATGACTGAGACGACCGAGCGCGCGGACGTGGGTCCGCCGCCGGACGCGCACCTCTGGGACCAGATCGCGAAGGGCGGCCACGCCGCGTTCGCCGAGCTCTTCGAACGCCACGCCGAGGCGGTGTGGAACTACGCCTACCGCCTGACCGCCTCCTGGTCGCAGGCAGAGGACCTGCTGTCGGCGACGTTCCTGACGGCGTGGCGCAAGCGCGGTGAGGCCCAGCTGGTGCGCGACTCCGCCCTGCCCTGGCTCTACACGGTGACGGCGAACCTGGCCCGCACCGAGTGGCGCGCGTCCCGCAGAGCGTTGCGGCTGATCGGCAAACTCGCTCCGCAGGACGAACGCGACCACGCCGACGAGGTCGCCGCCCGCACCGACGCCCAGCGCCGCCTCGCCGCCGTGGTGGCCGCGATCGCGAAGCTGCCGCGCTCAGAACGCGAGATCGCCCAGCTCTGCCTGCTCGGCGACGTGGCCACCGCCGACGCCGCCACGCTCCTCGGCATCACCGAGTCGAGCGTCCGCGCCCGCGTCTCCCGCACCCGCGCCCACCTGCGCCATCTGAGCCCCGAGGACACCCAGTGATCGACCAGCTGCCCGAGAACCGCACCCTGCCCGACGACGTCCGCATGCGCGCCCGCGGCCGCCTGTCCGAAGGCATGGATCCCAGTGCGAAGAGCAACCGCACACCTGCCCTGATCGCCGCCGGCGTGAGCCTCCTGGCCGCCGGAGCCGTCTTCGCGGGTCAGATCCTCAACGGCGGTAGTGCCGACGTGGCCGCCCCTCCGATGCAGCGCAACGGGGAGTTCGTCGGCAAGGACCGCAACGTCGTCAACCACGTCGAGCCGGGCAAGGTCGGCCCCGACACGCTGGCCCGCTGCGTCGCCGCCGCGAAGGCGCACCCACCGGCCGACCAGTGGCAGCCGATCGCGACCAGCAACAAGAACGGCATCGTCCTCACCGCCTTCCGCGGCCCGACCGGGCTGTTCTTCTGCGCGAACACCGTCACCACCACGACGATCTCCGAACCGGCCCAGGTCAGGATCGAGGACGGCCGCCGCAAGGTGAAGATCCTGTTCACCACGCCGACCGGCACGATGGCGGGGCTGGTCTCGCCGGACGTGCGATTTCTCAGCCTGTCCCGGATCGCGGAGTCCGGCCAGAACAACACGATGCCCGCGCTGGTGGACGGGCTGTTCCTCGCGCCCAGCGGCTACCTCAAAGCGGAGACCGGCACGAAAGCCCTGGTCAACGGCGAGGACTTCGCCGTGCGCGGCGTGCCCAAGCCCACGCCGTCCGTCGTGGACCGCCCGCTGCCGCCCGCCGTTCGCGACACCACGGAGACCGCACGGTTCGCGGCCTGCCTCCAGGGCCGGGCGATCCCGGACGCCGACCAGTTCTGGCTCGGTCTCACGTCGAAGGTCAGCGCCACCGACACGATGATCCTCGGCCGGTTCGGCGACGTGCTGGTCTACTGCCGGGAGTCGGACAACGACCCGACAGCCGCCACGGTGTTCGACCTCGACGACATGACCGAGGTGCGCGGCCGGACCATCGCTGCGTTGATCGCGTACTACGACTTCAAGCCGTACAAGTTCCGCGAGAACGGAGAGGTGGAGTCCGGCGGCAGCACCACGAACGCGGCGGTCGGCCTCGTCACCGACCCTCACGTCGCCTCGATCACCTACACCCGGCCCGGCATGGCCGACGTACCCGCGCAGATGGGCAACGGCACGTTCGTACTCGCGGCGCCGTTGATCGACCGCCATCCCGATGCTCGGGTGGTCGTGCGGGACGCCAAGGGCACGGTTCTGGAGACGATCACACCCGCCGGCTAGACAGGTTGGTTAGCATGGCGAAGTGACTGTGCAGGCGGCTCCGGCCGGGTACAAGTGGATCGCGCTGTCCAACACGACGCTGGGCATGCTGATCGCGACGATCAACTCCTCGATCGTGCTGATCGCGCTGCCCGACATCTTCAAGGGCATCGCGATCAACCCGCTCGACCCGGCCAACACCGGCTACCTGCTGTGGATGATCATGGGCTTCCTGGTCGTCACCGCGGTGCTGGTGGTCAGCTTCGGGCGGCTGGGCGACATGTACGGCCGGGCCCGCATGTACAACCTGGGCTTCGCGATCTTCACGGCCAGCTCGATCATGCTGGCCGTGACCTGGTTCGACGGGGACGCCGCGGCGCTGTGGCTGATCGGGTGGCGCGTGGTGCAGGGCATCGGCGGGGCGTTCCTGATGGCGAACTCCTCGGCGATCCTCGCGGACGCGTTCCCGGTCACCCAGCGCGGCATGGCCCTGGGCATCAACGGCGTGGCCGCCATCGCCGGGTCGTTCCTCGGGCTGGTGATCGGCGGCCTGCTGGCCCCGGTCAACTGGAACCTGGTCTTCATCGTCTCCGTGCCGTTCGGGCTGTTCGGCACGGTGTGGGCGTACCTGAAGCTGCACGACACCGGCGAGCGCCGCCACGCCGAGATGGACTGGTGGGGCAACATCACCTTCGCCGTCGGCCTGGTCGCGGTGCTGGTCGGCATCACCTACGGCATCCAGCCGCACGGCACCTCGCAGACCGGCTGGACCAGCCCGCTCGTGCTCACGTGCCTGATCGGCGGCCTGCTGGTGCTGGCGGCGTTCGTCGTGATCGAGCAGCGCGTGCCGAACCCGCTGTTCGACCTGCACCTGTTCCGGCTGCGGTCGTTCACGTGGGGCAACATCGCGAACTTCACGTCGGCGCTGGGCCGCGGCGGACTGCAGTTCGTCCTGATCATCTGGCTGCAGGGCATCTGGCTGCCCCAGCACGGCT
>JAVXWK010000861.1:0-6859 GCA_032230575.1 Pseudonocardiales bacterium
GACCTCGGGCTGCGCTTCACGCCGGTCGTCGGCTGGGCCGAGCGCGGAGCTGGCGAGGCGTCCGGCCACGGCAACTCGGTGCCGCGCTTCCATCTCACCTGGGGCACCGGCCCGGAGGTGGTGCGGATCTTCCTCGAGCCGTCCGACCTGGAGCGCGGCAAGGCGTCCTCGCGGGTGGTCGTGGACAGCTTCGAGCTGCGGGCCAAGGCGGTGATCGTGACGTCGGGCGGAATCGGCCACAACCACGACCTGATTCGCGCGAACTGGCCGGTCGAGCGCCTGGGCAAGTGCCCGGAGACCATGATCTCCGGCGTGCCCGCGCACGTCGACGGGCGGATGCTCGCGGTGAGCGAGAAGGCCGGCGCGAACCTGGTCAACCGCGACCGGATGTGGCACTACACCGAGGGACTGCACAACTGGGACCCGATCTGGCCGGACCACGCGATCAGGATCATCCCCGGCCCGTCCTCGATGTGGTTCGACGCCACCGGAAAGCGCCTCCCCGCACCGAACTTCCCCGGTTTCGACACCAACCAGTCGATGAAGGCGATCCTCTCGACCGGCTACGACTACTCGTGGTTCGTGCTGAACCAGACGATCATCAACCGCGAGTTCGTGCTCTCCGGTTCCGAGCAGAACCCCGACATCACCGGCAAGGACCTCCGCAAGACGCTGACCAGCCGCGGTGGCAAGGAAGCGCCAGGCCCGGTCGAGGCCTTCAAGAAGCACGGCGTGGACTTCGTCGTCGCGGGCACCGTCGGGGAGCTCGTCGCCGGCATGAACAAGATCGGGCGCGGCCCGCGGGTCGACCCGGCGGAGATCGAACGCCAGATCGTCGCGCGCGACCGCGAGACCGGCAACAGCTTCTCCAAGGACCTCCAGCTGATGGCCATCGGCAACGCCCGGCGCGGCCTGGGCGACCGGCTGGTGCGCGTCGCCAAGCCGCACCGGATCCTCGACCCCGCGCACGGCCCGTTGATCGCGGTCCGGCTCAACGTCCTGACCCGCAAGACGCTGGGCGGCATCCAGACCACCCTCGACTCGCAGGCGCTGCACACCGACGGCACGCCGTTCCCCGGCCTGTACGCCGCGGGTGAGGTCGCCGGGTTCGGAGGCGGCGGCGTGCACGGCTACAACGCGCTGGAAGGCACGTTCCTCGGCGGCTGCATCTTCTCCGGCCGCGCGGCGGGCCGTGCCCTCGCCCGAACGCTTGCCTGATGGGGTCTGTTCGATCCACCTTCTTCGGCACGTCGTCGGTGCACGTCACCGACGGCGTGTCCGGAATCCTCGTCGACGGCTTCTTCACCAGGCCGTCACTGCTCCGGGTCGTCCTCGGCCGTCCCATCGCACCCGATCCCGGAGTCATCGCCGCCACTCTTGCCCGCGGCGGCGTCGAGCATCTGGACGCGGTGTTCGTCGCGCATTCCCACTACGACCACGTCCTGGACGCCCCGGAGATCGTGAAGCACGCCGGGGGAGTCCTGCACGGCTCGGAGTCGACGCTGAACGTCGGCCGCGGTGCCGGTCTGGGCGAACAGTCGATGAAACGCGTCAGCGACGGTTCCACGCACACGTTCGGGCAGTTCACGGTCCGGGTCCTCGAAGGCGTGCACAGTCCGGGCGACAGGTATCCGGGCACGATCGACGAGCCGCTGGTACCGCCGGTCAGGGCGAGCGCCTACCGCACGGGCGGCTGCTACTCGTTCCTCCTCGAGCACCCGACCGGCACGATCCTGGTCCACCCCAGCGCCGGCTTCGTCCCGCACCAGTTCGACGGTCTGGACGTCGACCTGCTCTACCTCGGCATCGGCGGACTCGGCGCGCAGCCCTCGCAGTTCCAGGACGACTATTGGCACCACACCGTCGAGGCCACCCGGCCCGGCCTCGTCATCCCCGTCCACTGGGACCACTTCGGACGATCGCTCGGCAAGAAGCCGCGCCCGATGCCGCGGCTGCTGGACAAGTTCACCAGGACCAGGGAACTGCTCGACCGCAAGAGCGCCGAGTCCGGCATCCCCGTGCGTTTCCAGCAGCCGTACGACACGATCACTCCGTTCGGCTGACGTCGGGGCCCGTCAGGTCTGGTCGGAACACCACCGAGACGCTTTCGGTGTCCACTGAGGACAGCGGCACATCGCCGGTGTTTCCGGCGCTGTGCCGCTGCCCGTTGATTTCGCCTCTCCTGCTGTCAGCAGGTGCAGACGCCGCCGTTGTTGATCCCGGCGATGCCGTTGCCGCCTGCGAGGCCGCCGGCACCGGATGGGGTGGCGATGGTGTCGGCCGCGTCGTTGATGGTTCCGGAGTTCCCGAGACCGCCGGCACCCGCGGCACCGCCGAGGCCACCAGGACCGCCGGGGCCGCTGCAGCCGGTGCCGCCGTTACCTCCGCCGGCACCGTTGCCGCCGTTGCCGCCGGTGGCGGTGATGTTGTCGATGCCGGTTCCGCCGGTGAGGGTGCCGGAGTTCCCGATCCCGCCTGCGCCACCGGCACCGCCTACGCCACCGGCACCGCCGGGTTGGACGGCCGCAGAGCCGTTGCCGCCCTTGCCGCCGACGCCACCGTTACCGCCGAGCCCGCCGGTGGCCTTGAGCGTGTCGGCACCGGCACCACCGCTGATGGTTCCGGAGTTCCCGATCCCACCGGCGCCACCCGCACCGCCGACGCCCCCAGCGCCGCCACCGTGACCGCAGCCACCGACGCCACCGGCCGCACCGGTACCACCGGCACCACCCTTGGCGGTCACATTGTCCAGACCGGGATCGACGAGATCACCGGTGAAGAGTCCGGAGTTCCCGACGCCACCGGCCGCACCCGCGCCACCGATGCCCCCGGCACCCGCGCCTCCGGCGACGAGGCCGCTGTTGCCGCCGGGGCCACCGAGACCGCCGTTGCCGCCCCTGCCCGCGGTGAGGGTGACGGTGTCGTTGCCGGCGCCACCGGTGATGTTCCCGGCGTTGCCGATCCCGCCGATCCCGCCGACGCCGCCGTTACCGCCGGCGCCACCGGCGCCGCTCGCGAATCCGATCCCGCCTTGGCCGCCGTCACCGCCGTTGCCTCCGGCACCGCCGGTGACGGTGATGGTGTCCGTGCCCGCACCGCCGTCGATGACGCCGGTGGTGCCCACGCCGTTGCCGCCGACGTTTCCGGCTCCGCCGTTGCCGCCGGCATTGCCCGCGGGGGTGCCCACATTGCCGTCGGCACCTGCGGGGCCGTTGGCGCCCGCGGTACCGGCGACGCCGGTGACGTTGATCGTGTCGTTGCCGGCGAGGCCGTTCACGGTGCCGTTCACGGCACCGCCGGTGATGGTGATGATGTTGTTCCCGCTGGTGCCGTTGAGCACTTGACCGGCCGGGATCCCCGCGGTGCAGATGAAGTTGGCGCCGCTCTGAGTGCACCCCGGCGGGAGCGCCAACGCCTGCGCGGGAACCAGGAGAACAAACCCCGCCGCGGTGCCCAAGCCGATCAGGGCCCTACCGGCCCGGCCTGCCGTGCTGATACGTGCAGTCGATCTCATGATCAACCTTCCACCCTTGAAAGGGGTCCGGGACTGATGCCACGGACCTGCGGGGGGTGGTGTGAATGACCGGGGTCTGGGGTCACTGCCCGGTGCCGCATGAATGAGGGCACCGGTTCGACCAACACCCTCGACATGACCAACCCTTCGCGCCTTCAGCAGGGCTGGCAATGTAAACCGAGGCCGGTCACTCGGACGTGAGACCAGATTCCCGCCGATGCCAGCAGTGCCGTGGCCACCCGTAACCGTCTGCAATGTTCTCGCGGCCTGACACCCACATGCCGCAAACATGAACATTCAAATTCGACAGGCCACCCACTTGGCCTGTCGAATTTGGTCATCATCCACGATCGGGTGTTCCGCGACGCTCGGCGGATCCGTTCGGGCAAATCGGGTCTACAGTGGATTCAACCCGTCGAACGGCGCTGATCATTTAGCCATCTCGGCTGGTCATGGCCGTAGATGCCTGCCCAGGGTCTCGGTTGTGCACGCGTTGAGCGAGACCATGCAGGCGCCCAGGATTGAGCGCGGAGAGTTCCCCGCCGATCCTGATTCAATGACAAGTCCGCACGTTGCCCTGACGTTGACACCCCCACGTGGCTTCGAATAGTGCACGTAGGATCCTTGAACCTGAACACGTCATCTCGCGGCAATGGGCCATTCGGGGTGTCGAGTGTGCATCCGATTCGCGCAGGAGTAGGGTGCGTGTTGTTGCCCAGGACCCCGGTGGCGCAGAAATATGCGAACCGGGGTCTTTTTGTGCACGATTATGTTTCAGGACAGAAGGCGTCATGCAAAAGTTCCGCACGACCATTCGCGCGATGCTCGGTGCCACCGTTGTGGTTGGTGCCATGGCCGTCGTCGCCCCTGCGGCGCAGGCCACCACCATCCCTGTGGCGTGCAGCGAGAACGCTCTCGTCGCGGCGGTGAACCTGGCCAACTCCACCACTGCCGCGGACACACTCGCTCTGGCCGGCGGCTGCACCTACGGCCTGACCACGGCCCACGGCGGGCTGACCACCGGGTTGCCGGTCATCACCACGCAGATGGAACTGATCGGCCCGGCGACCATCACCCGCACATCGCTGCTGCTGTTCCGCATCTTCGAGGTCAGCTCCACCGGCAACCTCACCCTCAGCACCTCGGTCGCGGTCACCAACGGCAGCGCGGCCGGTGACGGTGGAGGCATTCTCAACCGGGGCGCGGTAACCCTGACCAACAGCAGCCTGAGCGGAAACCTGGCCACGTCCAACGGTGGCGGCCTGGCCAACGCCGACACCCCCGTCGGCACCGCGCCCGCCGCCACGTTCACCAGGAGCCCGGTGACCGACAA
Organism: Pseudonocardiales bacterium; assembly: GCA_032230575.1. Classification (GTDB taxonomy): domain Bacteria; phylum Actinomycetota; class Actinomycetes; order Mycobacteriales; family Pseudonocardiaceae; genus Lentzea. The sequence goes on from JAVXWK010000861.1 coordinate 4,848, forward strand.
CACCGCGCTGCTGAACGGCGGCGGAATCTACAACGGCGTGCGCGGCACGCTGACCACCACCGGCGTCAGCGGCAGCCCGATGCTCGTCGGCCGCAACACCGGATCACGCGGGGGTGGCATCGCGGCGGTCAGCTCGACCGCGACCTCCATGACCCAGACCGCGGTGACGACCAACGTCGCCGTGCTGACCGCGGGCGGCGTCTACCGCCAGGGCGGCACCATGACCAGCACCAGCTCACCGATCAGCGGGAACCTGCTGAACAACTGCGTCGGCAGCGCCCCGGCCGTGCCCAGCTGCACCGGATGACCACAGCCGGAACCGCATACGTGGGCCTCCTCGAAACGGGGAGGCCCACAGTCATGCGCGGACGATCGTTGTCACCTGATCCGCTGGGGAGGGTGGGAGCACCCGTGCGAGTCACGACTTGCAGGTGTCGGGTTCCAGCAGCAGCTCGGAGACGGGACGCCGGGGTGTGGGCGGGACCGGCGTGCCGAACCCGAGCCGCATCACCGACTGCGGCACGAGCACACCGCCCAGCGCCCGGCGCAGGTCCTCACGGACACTTCGCACCTCGATCGGCTGGGACAGGAACGACGCGGACAGTCCTCGCACGGTGGCGACGAGCAGTACGCGCTGCATCGCCTGGCCTGCCTGCAGCTCGCCGAGCGGGCCGTCGTACTGAGAGCACAGCACCACGACGAGCGGGTCGGACTCGTAGTCCTTGCCGGGCAGGCGTTCTGGTCCCTGGAAGTCGCGGAACACCCACTCGTCCTGCGGTTCCGGGCGCGGACCCGCCGACGCGGGCGGGATGCCGTCCATCGAGCCTCCCCGGTGGCCGGTGAACGCCGCGAGCTCGGCCTGCACGTCCTCGTCGGCCAGCTGGACCTGGTGCGCCTGCTGGACGAAGCGCTTGAGCTGGGCGCGGTCCTCCGGGGTGGTGACGACGTGCAGCCACGAACGTTCCAGCTCCGCTGCCCGTACCAGCGCGTGGCGCTGGCGAGGGTCGACCGCGGCTTCGTGGAACGGCCGGCGGTTCGTGCGGCGATGCGGCACGGCGTCGAGCAGGGCACGGGTCTCGTCGTCGATGTCGACCGTGCCTCCTCTGCGTATGACCGCGAGCGCTCCCGGGGCGTTATGGCCGGGCAGCATCGACACGAGCGGGCGTACGCCCATGCCCTGCAGTGCCAGCCGCAGGTTGAACAGTGCCGCGCCGCACGACAGTCGCAGCTCGCGGCCATCGGGGTCGGTCGCGGACAGCTGACGGCACGGGTCCGGATGCAGCTCGATCCGGTCGGGCAGGACGCGGAACTGCCAGGGCTGGGAGTTGTGCACGGACGGCGCCAGCGAAGCGCTCGTGAGCACTTGCGTGATCTGTCCGGGACCCAGTCCCAGCGCCGCGGTCACCTCGGCCATGCCCTTCACCTCATCGTGTTGCCTGGTAGTCGTGTTGTCGCTTCACTGTGTGCGCAACCACCGGGTGGTCCCACCGCCGAAGGTCCCGACCTCGCCGGGATCGCTAGGTGTCGCGACAACGCCGTGACAGGCTTGATCCATGCCGGACCCCGAGGACGGACCGACGCGCAGCCTGTTGGGCGGGCTGCGGCTGGACGAACTGCTCGACGAGATGCGTGAGCGGCTCGCCGAGATCGGCTCCACCCGGGACAAGATGCAGGGCCTGCTGGACGCGGTGCTCGCCGTCGGCGCGGGCGTCGAGCTGGACACCACACTGCAGCGCATAGTGCAGGCCGCGGTCGAGCTGGTGGGCGCCCGCTACGGCGCGCTGGGCGTCCTCGGCACCCACCACGACCTCGCGCAGTTCGTCTACGTCGGCATCGAACCGGAGACTCGCGCCCACATGGGACATCTGCCGGAAGGCAAGGGTCTGCTCGGCCTGCTCATCAAGGACCCCAGGGTGATCAGGCTGCACGACCTGGCGGAGCACCCGGCCTCGGTCGGCTTCCCGCCCAACCACCCGCCGATGCACAGCTTCCTCGGTGTCCCTGTGCGGGTG
>JAVXWK010000867.1:0-13896 GCA_032230575.1 Pseudonocardiales bacterium
AAGGGCCCCGCGTACACATCAGCAGACGCGAAAGGGCCCCTCTCCGCAGTAGAGGGGCCCTTTCGCGTTGATCTACCTAGCCAAGACCTACGGTTCTTCGCGCTGACGGCGCAGCTTGGCGAGCGCCTCCTCGAGGATCGCCTCCCCATCAGCGTCAGACCGCCGCTCCTTCACATACGCAAGGTGCGTCTTGTACGGCTCGTTGCGCGGAGGCGCGGGTGGCGTCTGCTCGTCCCGCCCTGCCGGCAGGCCGCAACGCGGGCAGTCCCAGTTCTCCGGCACCTCAGCGTCGACCGCAAAAGATGGCCGGGACTCGTGACCGTTCGCGCACCAGTACGACACCCGACGGCGGGGCGCGGACTCGCCGCGCTCCGATTCGCCCATCGGGCCTGCGCCGACGCGGGTACCGCGAATCGCGTTACCACCGGACATCGACCGTTACACCCCCACCAAGTGGTTACCCCAAGCCCCTGAGGGCTTCTGCCGCTGAACGGTTGATCAGCTACCCGCGCCGGGCAGCTTGATCAGCAGTCCGATGCCCACGATCGCGATGATCCAGACCGCACCGACGAACAGCGTCAGGCGGTCGAGGTTCTTCTCGACGACGGAGGAACCGGACAAAGTCGACTGCATGCCGCCGCCGAACAGCGAAGAAAGGCCGCCGCCACGACCGCGGTGCAGCAGCACGAGCAGCACCAGCAGCACGCTGGAGACGATCAACAGGATCTGCAGGAACAGGACCATTTCTTCCTCACTGACAGGCAGCCGACGCCATAGAGTACCTGTTCGACTGCCGAACGTGTGCAACCACTTGAGGTTGGGGACTGAGGTGCGGTGACCGCCAACCTTAACCGTCTCTTTCGGGCGCTCAGCAGGGCACCGAAAGAACAGGCAAAGGCGGGCGGTCACCACATCTGGATCAACTTAGGGTAGAGGCCCGCCGGCAGCCAGGGCGCACAGCTTGGTGAATTCGTCCGCCTGAAGGCTCGCACCGCCGACAAGAGCGCCGTCGATGTCCTTCTGCGCGATGAGCTCACCAATGTTGGACGACTTCACCGAACCGCCGTAAAGCACGCGAACGACAGCCGCCGTCTCCTCGCCGTACTTCTCCGCCACGAACGAGCGGACCAGCGAGCACACCTCCTGCGCGTCGGCAGAAGAGGCCGTGCGGCCCGTACCGATCGCCCAGACCGGCTCGTAGGCGAACACGATCTTGGCGACCTGCTCGGCCGTGAAGCCCTTGAGGCCTGCCTCGAGCTGTTCCTTCACGAGCTCCAGGTGGCCCTTGGCCTCACGCACGTCCAGCTTCTCGCCGAAGCAGAAGATCGGTGTGACCTCGTGCTTCAGCGCGGCCTTGACCTTCGCGTTGACGATCGCGTCCGTCTCGCCGTGGTACTCGCGCCGCTCGGAGTGACCGACCACGACGTAGTGGCAGGCCAGCTTCTTCAGCATCGCGCCGGAGACCTCGCCGGTGTAGGCACCGGAGTCGTGCTGCGAGATGTCCTGGGCGCCGTACTTCAGCAGCAGCTTGTCGCCGTCGACCAGCGTCTGGATGCTGCGGATGTCGACGAACGGCGGGAGAACGGCCACCTCGACCTTGGCGAAGTACTTCTCCGGCAGGGAGAAGGCGATCTTCTGCACGAGGCCGATCGCTTCGAGGTGGTTGAGGTTCATCTTCCAGTTGCCCGCGATGAGCGGGAGCCGGGCTGCCATCAGGACTCCAAAACGCTGATGCCGGGGAGTTCCTTGCCTTCCAGGAACTCCAGAGACGCGCCACCACCGGTGGAGATGTGCGAGAAACCGTCCTCGGGCAGGCCCAGCGCGCGCACAGCCGCCGCGGAGTCGCCACCGCCGACGACGGTGAACGCCTCGGACTTCACGAGAGCCTCGGCGACGGCACGCGTGCCACCGGCGTAGGCCTCCTGCTCGAAGACGCCCATCGGGCCGTTCCAGAACACGGTCCGTGCGTCCGCCAGCTTGGACGCGAACAGCTCACGCGACTGCGGGCCGATGTCCAGGCCCATCCTGTCGGCGGGAATCGCATCGGTCGCCACGACGTCGTGCTCGGGGTTGCCGAACTTGTCCGTCACCAGCACGTCGACCGGCAGCACCAGCTCGACGCCGCGCTTCTCGGCCTCGGCGAGGAAGCCGCGGACGGTGTCCAGCTGGTCTTCCTGCAGCAGCGAGCCGCCGACCTCGTGGCCCTGGGCCTTGAGGAACGTGTACGCCATGCCGCCGCCGATGAGCAGCCGGTCGACCTTGGCCAGCAGGTTCGCGATGACGCCGAGCTTGTCGGACACCTTCGCGCCACCGAGCACCACGACGTACGGGCGCTCGAGGTCGTCGGTGAGCTTGCGCAGGACGCGCAGCTCGGCCTCGACGAGACCGCCGACGTACGCGGGCAGCTGCTTCGCCACGTCGTAGACAGAGGCCTGCTTGCGGTGCACGACACCGAAGCCGTCGGACACGAACGCGTCCGCGAACGCGGCGAGCTCGGAGGCCAGCGCCGCACGCTCTGCCTCGTCCTTGGACGTCTCGCGTGCGTCGAAGCGGACGTTCTCCAGCATCACGACGCCACCGTCGGTCAGCGCGGCCACGACGGACTTCGCGGACTCGCCGACGAGATCCGTTGCCAGCGCGACCTCGGTGCCGAGCAGCTCACCGAGGCGAGCGGCGGCCGGGGCGAGGGAGAACTGGGGGTCCGGCTCGCCCTTGGGGCGGCCGAGGTGAGCGGTGACGATCACGCGGGCACCCGCGTCGGCGAGCGCCTTGATCGTCGGCACCGACGCGCGCACGCGGCCGTCGTCGGTGATCTTGTCTCCGTCGAGGGGGACGTTCAGGTCGGCGCGCACCAGCACGCGCCGACCCGCGACACCCTCGGCGAGCAGGTCGCTGAGGTTCTTCAACTCGCTACCTGCTCAGATCTTCGACGCGACGAGCTTGACCAGGTCCGCGAGGCGGTTGGAGTAGCCCCACTCGTTGTCGTACCAGCCGACGACCTTGACCTGGTTGCCGATGACCTTGGTCAGCGGCGCGTCGTAGATGCACGAGTGCGCGTCGGTGACGATGTCGGCCGACACGATCGGGTCGGTCGAGTACTTGAGGATGCCGGCCAGGGCGCCCTCGGCGGCGGCCTTGTACGCGGCGTTGACCTCGTCGACGGTGACCTCGCGCTTGAGCGTGACGGTCAGGTCCGTGGCCGAGCCGGTGGGGATCGGCACGCGCAGCGCGTAGCCGTCGAGCTTGCCCTTGAGCTCCGGCAGCACCAGGCCGATGGCCTTCGCGGCACCGGTCGAGGTCGGCACGATGTTCAGCGCGGCGGCGCGGGCACGGCGGAGGTCGCTGTGCGGCGCGTCCTGCAGGTTCTGGTCCTGCGTGTACGCGTGGATCGTGGTCATGAGGCCCTGCTCGATGCCGAAGCTGTCGTGCAGCACCTTGGCCAGCGGCGCGAGGCAGTTCGTGGTGCAGGACGCGTTCGAGATGATCGTCTGCGAGCCGTCGAACTTGTCCTCGTTCGCGCCGATGACGACGGTGAGGTCCTCGTTCTTGGCCGGCGCGGAGATGATGACCTTCTTGGCGCCGCCCTCGTCGACGTGCGCGCGGGCCTTGGTGGCGTCGGTGAAGAAGCCGGTGGACTCGACGACGACGTCGACGCCCAGGTCCTTCCACGGCAGCTTGCCAGGGTCGCGCTCGGCCAGGGCCTTGATGACCTTGCCGTCGACGGAGATGCCCTCGTCGGTGACCTGCACGTCGGCGTCCAGACGACCGAGGATGCTGTCGTACTTCAGCAGGTGGGCCATCGTGGCGACGTCACCGAGGTCGTTGAACGCGACGATCTCGATGTCGTGGCCGCCGGCCCTCACGGCGCGGAAGAAGTTGCGCCCGATCCGACCGAAACCGTTGACACCTACACGAACCGTCACGACTGACTCCTTGCGTTCAGCTTGGTAGGAACAAGCCCACCCTATCTGCCGAACTGCGCCGCTGGTCACACGGATAGTGCGTATCTCTTGATCGAGCCAGAAAAACGGCCTCTGATTAGGCCGTTCGGCGGCGCAGCGCGCGGAGCATCCAGAGGTACGCGCTCAGCTCCTCCGCGGCCTCCGCGGCGGTGCGGCACGCCTCCGGGCTGTTCTCCTTCGCGTCCCTGCCGACGACGGCGACGATCCGGGCGAGCCACTCGTCCACCACCGCCCTGTCCTGCGGCGGCACGAGAGCGGCGCTGGGCTGTCTGATCTGCGCGGTCATGACCGGACCTCCTGAGTCGGTGGCGGCGGCAACCTGGCGAGATCATGTCCACGCTTCGAAGGGGCTATCAATACCCCGAAACAGCGGGTGTTACGGACCGTTACACGCCGGTACGGTCATTGCTCATGACGGCCAATGCCGCCTGTGTGACATGTGGAGACCCGCTGAACGACGCGGCGACGGGACGGCGCTACTGCTCCAACGCGTGTCGTCAACGCGCGTATCGCGAACGCAGCTCGACACGGGACGACTCCCCGCATGACTCGGCACTGCCGGCTCCGCTCGACACCTTCGTGGGCCGCCGCGAGGAGCTGGCGGCGCTGGGGCGGCTCTGCGCTGAGCACCGGCTGGTGTCGCTGGCCGGCCCGGCGGGAGCGGGCAAGACCAGGCTGGCCGTCCAGCATGTGAGCAAACGCGCTGATCAGGTGTGGTGGACGGCGCTGGCGTCCGCGCCGGAGGTCGTGCAGGCGATCTACCACGCCGTCGGGGCGCACCCGCTGCCGAACCGTTCGGTGCGCGACGCGGTGATGGCCGAGATCGAGCAGCACCGGCGCCCGCTGCTCGTGCTGGACAACTGCGAGCACGTGCTGGCCGAGGTCGCCGACGTGGTGTCCGAGCTGCTGGCGTGCTGCCCGCGGCTGCGCGTCCTGGTGACGTCGCGCGAGCCGCTGCGGCTGGCCGGGGAGCAGGTTTTCGCGCTCGGCGAGCTGGAGCTGCCGCCCGTCGGCGCGAGCCCCGCCGAGGCCCTGCGTTACGACGCCGTGCTCCTGTTTGGTGATCGTGCCGTCTCGGTGGACAGGTCCTTCCGCGTCGACGACTCGAACATCGCGGACGTCGTCGCCGTGTGCCGCGCTCTGGACGGCATGCCGCTGGCCATCGAACTGGCCGCGCGCCGCATCACGGTCCTCTCCCCCGCCGACATCCTCGCCCGGCTCGGCGACCGGCTGGGATTGCTGACGGCCGGGCCGCGCGCCTCCGACGACCGTCACCGCACGCTGCGGGCCGCGATCGGGTGGAGCTACGACCTGTTGTCCGAGGCGGAGCAGTCCGCCTGCCGTCGTCTCGCGGTGCTCGGCGTGCCGTTCGACCTGGGTGTCGCGAGCAAGATCTGCGACGTCGAGGACGCCCTGGAGCTGCTGACCAGTCTCGAGCAGAAGTCGCTGCTGGTGGCCGAACGCGCCTCCGGCACCACCACGTTCCGTCAGCTGCAGTCGATCCGTCTCTACTGCCGCGAACGTGCGGTGGAGCACGGCGAGATCTCTCTCGTGGCCGACCGCGTGGTCGACTGGGTGTGCTCGGTGGTGGAGCCCGAGATCTCGTCCTTCTTCGCGTCGCCGTCCGTCGTGCTGCGCCTGGACCGCAACGTCGGCCTGCTCGACCTCGCCGTGACTCGCAGTGCCGAGGTCGGCGACTGGCCGCGGCACGCGCTGGCGATCGTCGCCACGGCCTGGACCTCGACCCCGCGCGGTCCTCGCGGCGCCCCGACCGAGCTGCTGCACAGCGCGTTGTCGCGGCCGCTGCCCGCTTCGTACCGGAGTGTGCTGACGGTTCTCGCCGCCATGCACCACCGGGTGCGCGGCGGGTGGCACGTGACGCGCAAGTTCGCCCAGGAGTCGCTGGCGATCGAACGCGCCGACGCGTCGCGTCCCGGCACGCTGGCCCGCGCTCTGGAAGTCCTGGCCTCCGCCGAGGCACACACCGGGAACCCCGGCCTGGCGTGGCAGCTCTACGACGAAGCCGTGGAGCTGCTCCGGTTCTCGGGCGAGAAGCTGGCCCGCGGCGTCCTGCTGAACTCCTACGGCTGGACGCTGCTGCAGCACGGCGAAGCGGATCTCGCGGCGCCGCTGGTCCGCGAGTCGCTGACGCTGATCCGGCTGATGGGCCTGCCGCACATGCTGAACCCGGCCCTGCACACCGCGGGCGCCATCGCGTTGGCGCGCAAGAGCCATCCCGAGGCGGTGGCCCTGTTCCGGGAGAGCCTGGAGGTCGGCTCGGAGCACCCGATGGACCAGTTCTACGACCTCGAGGGCCTGGCGCTGGGGCTGGTCGGGGTCGGATCGGACGACGAGCGCGCGTTGTCGTTGCTGACGGCGGCTTCCGTGGTGCGGACCCGCTATGACTTCCGCGCCGAGCCGTACTGGCAGGACCTGCTGAACGAGGCCAGGTCGGTGTGCCGGACCCGGATCACCGCCGGGCGGCTGCGCGCGGCCGAGTCGACCGGCGAGCGGATGTCGTTGCCCCAGGCCATTTCCTACGCCCTGACCGCGATGCCGGTCGCGCAGGACGACGACGGGGTGGTCTCCGAACGCGAGCTGCACGTCGCGACGCTGGTGGCGGAAGGGCTGACGAACCGGCAGATCGGGCAGCGGCTGGGCATCTCGCCCCACACCGTCGCCCGGCACGTGACGCACGCCCGCACCAAGCTGGGGCTGCGGTCGCGGGCCCAGCTGGCGGTGTGGGCGGGACGCCACACGCCGTGAGGGCCCGCACCTGAGGGAGCCAGGTGCGGGCCTTCACATCGGGGGTGGGTCAGGTTGCTCGGTCAGAGTCAGCCGAGATCGGCGAACTCCACACCGGTCGGGTCGGTCGTGCCGGCGTTGCCGATGGCCTTCTCGCTGAACCAGGAGCCACCGAGGGCGTTGTTGTTCTGCCACGCCGTCAGCGAACCGTCGGCGTTGATGCGGATGAGGTCGTCCTTGCCGTCGGCGTTGAGGTCGGCGAACCGCACCCGCAGCGCCTCGGCCGTGCCCACGTTGCCGATCACCGCCGGCGAGCTCCACGAACCGTTGAACACGTTGTTGTTCTGCCACGCGGTCAACGAGCCGTTGTCGTTCACGCGGATGAGGTCGTCGCGACCGTCGCCGTTGAGGTCACCGAACCGCACCCGGTTCTGGTCGGCCGTCCCCACGTTGCCGATCGTCATCGGCGCGGACCAGCTGCCACCCGTCAAGACGCCGTTGTTCTGCCACGCCGTCATCGAGCCGTCCATGTTGACCACGACCCTGTCGGCCTTGCCGTCGCCGTTCCGGTCCGTCAGCCGCACGCGGGTCGCGTCGCCGCCACCGGCGTTGCCGACCGTGACCGGTGCCGTCCACGCACCGCTGAACGCGTCGCGGTTGCCCCACGCGGTCAGCGAACCGTCGGCGTTGACCCGCAGCAGATCCGCGTTGCCGTCACCGTCCAGGTCGCCGAGCTTCGACCGGAACTGCTCGGTCGTGCCGATGTTGCCCGCGGCCGCCGGGGAGTTCCACCTGCCGGAGAGCGCGTCGCTGTTCTGCCACGCGGTCAGCGAACCGTTGGGGTTGACCCGCAGCAGGTCGGCCTTGCCGAACGCCGCGTCCGACACCCCGACCGGCCTGATGTACTTGACCAGGAAGTACCCCTGGGTGTTCGAGAAGCTTCCGACAGTCGCGTTGATCACCGTCGGGACGACTCGCGAGGAGCCCGCGAACTGGGCCTGGTCGCTGCCCTGGCCGCCGTAGTTGCCGTTCTGGATCGTCGCGGTCGCGTTCGAGCCGACGGCCGTGACGATGCCGACGTGGTCGATGTCGGCGGCCGAGTTGGTGTCGCTGAAGACCGCCGCGTCACCGACGTGCGGGGTGTCGCTCAGGGTGCCGGCGCCTGCTCCGTAGCTGTAGAAGCTGCGCGCGGCCGGGGTGAGGTTCGCGGTGTTGATACCGCCTGCCTTCAGCCAGACCCACTTCGCGAAGTCCGCGCACCAGTATTCCGGTCTGCCGCCGTTCCCGGTGCAGCTGCTGAGGTAGTAGCGCTCGCCGAAGCTGTTGGTGTCACAGGCCATCTTGCCCTGGTTGGCGTTGGCGATGTCGGCGATCTGCCCTCCGGTGGCCGCGTGCGCCTGGCCGGCGAGGAGGAGCGGGCTGAGCACGGTCGCACCGAGCACCGCGCTGATCGTCTTGACGAGCTTCATGACAATTCTCCTGTTCGAAGTCTGCGGGTGAAGGGGACGATCAGCCGAGGTCGGCGAACTCGGTGCGGGCCGGGTCGGTCGTGCCCGCGTTGCCGATGCCGGCCGGGGACGCCCAGGAGCCGGCCATGGCGTTGTTGTTCAGCCAGGCGGTCAGGCCGCCGTCCGCGCCCACCCGGATCAGGTCGGCCTTGCCGTCGGCGTTGAGGTCGGCCAGCTTCACGCCGGCCGTGCCGCCCGCACCGGCGTTGCCGATGCCGGCCGGAGCGCTCCACGAACCACCGAGCGCGTTGTTGTTCAGCCAGCCCGTCATCACACCGTTGGGAGCGACCGTGACCAGGTCCGCCCTGCCGTCTCCGTTGAGGTCGCCGAACCGCACCTGGCTCTGGTCGGTCGTGCCGGCGTTGCCCGCGGTGACAGGGGCACTCCACGAGCCGCCCTCCAGCACGCCGTTGTTCTGCCACGCCGTGAGCGACCCGTTCATGTTGACCACCACGAGGTCGGCCTTGTTGTCGCCGTTCAGGTCGGCCAGTCGCACACGGGTCGCGTCGCCCCCACCCGCGTTGCCCACGGTGACCGGCGATGACCACGAACCGCCCAGAGCGGCGTTGTTCTGCCACGCGGTCATGACGCCGTCGGCGCCGACCAGGAGCAGATCGGCCTTGCCGTCACCGTTGAGGTCGCCGTACTTCAGCCGGAGGTTCTCGGTCGTGCCCGCGTTTCCGGCGAAGGCGGGAGCGCCCCAGGAGCCGCCTTCCAGCACGCCGTTGTTCTGCCACGCCGTGAGCGAACCGTTCTCGTTCGCCCGCACCAGGTCGGCCTTGCCGTTGCGCTGGCTCCCCGGCCACAGGCGGTTCGCGATCTTCACCGCGTCGTTCGCCTGGACGCCGTACTTGAAGCGCAGGGTTTCGTCCGGCCGCTGCACGTCGGCGGCCACGTCACCGATGGCGGCGGTGTTCCAGCGGCCGCCCGGGTAGAACCTCACCATCGTGTCGAGGAACTTGTCCGTGGCGATCTGCGGGTTCGTCCGCTCCGCGAAGCTGCCCCAGGTTTCCCGCTGCTGGAAGAGGCCGACCGAGTCCCGGTCGCCGCCGTCGAGGTTCCGGTTGACGCTCTCGACGATCGTGGTCGCGAGGGCGATCGCGGCTGCCTTCTCGTTGAAGCCGCGGGCTTTCACGCGATCGACCACTGCTCGGGCACACGACGTGTTGTAGGCGTTCATGTTGCCGCGCATGTCGTTGGCCAGCAGCGGGTTGAGAGCGGCGGCGTCGGACGAGTCGGCCGCCGAAGGCCCGCCGGCCGTGCACGGCAACGGGTTGGCGGCCTGCGCCACGCCGGTGCCGAGCAGGCCTGCCGACAGCGAGGCGGCGGCGACCGCGGCGAGAATTCCGTTCAGGCGATTCATCTTGTCCCCCAGGACTTGGTGTTTCTCGGTTGCTGGGGGAAACGATCACGCGCTGGTCTGCAAACCGTCTGCAGACCGGCTGCACAGAATCCTCTAGGCGCCTGTAAAGCAAAATGGCCCGCAGCCGATCGGCTGCGGGCCATGTTCTCTGCTTCTCGTCAGACCTCTGCTTCGAGCATCTCCGCCGTGACAGCGGACTCGGTGTCCGGCAGGCCCAGGTCCTTGGCGCGCTTGTCCGCCATCGCGAGCAGACGCCTTATACGGCCGGCGACCGCGTCCTTGGTCATCTGCGGGTCGGACAGCTGGCCCAGCTCCTCCAGCGACGCCTGGCGGTGCGCGAGCCGGAGGTGACCGGCGGCGGCCAGGTGATCGGGAGCCTCGGGGCCGAGGATCTCCAGCGCGCGGGCCACTCGGGCCGCCGCCGCCACTGCCGCACGGGCGGAGCGGCGCAGGTTCGCGTCGTCGAAGTTCGCGAGCCTGTTGGCCGTGGCGCGGACCTCACGCCGCATCCGGCGCTCTTCCCACGCCATCACGCTGTCGTGCGCGCCGAGCTTGGTCAGCATCGCGCCGATGGCGTCGCCGTCCCTTATCACCACGCGCTCGGCACCGCGGACCTCGCGCGACTTCGAGGAGATCCCCATCCTGCGCGCCGCACCGACCAGGGCGAGGGCCGCCTCCGGGCCGGGGCAGGTGATCTCCAGCGACGAGCTGCGGCCGGGTTCGGTCAGCGAGCCGTGCGCGAGGAACGCACCACGCCACGCCGCCTCGGCGTCGCACACGCCACCCGACACGACCGGCGCGGGCAGGCCGCGCACCGGACGTCCGCGCGGGTCCAGCAACCCGGTCTGGCGGGCGAGCCCCTCACCGTCCTTGACCACGCGGACGACGTACCGGGTGCCCTTGCGCAGTCCGTTCGACTGGATCGTGAAGACCTCGGCGTGGTGGCCGTAAAGAGCCTGGATCTCCTTGAGGAGCCTGCGCGCGGCACTTCCGAGGTCCAGCTCGGCCTCGACGACCACGCGGCCGGACACGATGTGCAAGCCGCCGGCGAACCTGAGCAGGGAGGACACCTCCGCGCGGCGGCAACAGGTCTTGGATACCGCGAGCCTGCTCAGCTCGTCCTTGACCGCCGACGTCATCGCCACGGGCTTGTCCCTCCCACTCCGGTCTCATCGACCACCTGCCTCAGGCAACCGGCCAGTGCCTCCGGATCATGCCGCTCCGCGGCGTCCAGTGCGGCGATCTTGGCCAGATGCGTCCGCGCTCCCAGTGCCGAAGCGGCGCGCGTCAACCGGTCCGGGGTGGGGACCGAGTCGACGTCCGCGATCACCGCGTCCACCTTCAGCTCGGGTGCGTGTTCGCAGACTACGTCCAAATGGCGCTCCGGAGAGAAACCGGCGGTTTCGCCCGGTTGGGGGACAAGATTGAGCACCAGGACCTTTTTGGCGCGTGTGTGTATGAGCGCATCGTGCAGTTCAGGCACCAGAAGATGCGGCAACACGCTGGTGAACCACGATCCGGGCCCGAGTAACACAAGATCCGCGCCAAGTACAGCCTGTACTGCTTCCGGACAGCCGACAGGTCGCCCGTTCGGGGCAGTCAACCGGATGCGCTGCACGAGCCCCGGCGTGGTCGCGATGGCGACCTGCCCCCGGATGCGCCGCACGTCGGTCTCGTCCTCGTCCAGCCCGGTGACGTCGGCCTCGATGTCCAGCGGCTCGTTCGACATGGGCAGCACCCGGCCTTTGACGCCCAGGAGCTTGCCCGCTTCGGCCAGGACCCGGACGGGATCGCCGAGCTGCTCGAGCAGCCCGGCGAGCACCAGGTTGCCGACCGCGTGACCGGCGAGCGCGCCTGTGCCGCCGAACCGGTGCTTGAAGAGGGACGTCCAGAGCACGCTCTGCTCGTCCTCACCCGCCAGCGCCGCCATGGCCTTGCGCAGGTCACCCGGCGGCAGCAGGTCGGTGATCTCACGTCTGAGCCGCCCCGACGAGCCCCCGTCGTCCGCAACGGTCACCACGGCCGTCACGTCGTCGGTGACCTGCTTCAGGGCCGTGAGGGTGGCATGAAGCCCGTGCCCGCCGCCCAGAGCAACAGCTTTCAACTTCGTCACTCGCGTCCCAGATCCCTGTGCACGACCTTGACCGCCATGCCGTCCTCGGTGGCCAGCCGCGCGGCCAGCTCCTCGCTCAACGCCACACTCCGGTGCTTGCCACCCGTGCACCCGATGGCGAGCGTCAGGTAGCGCTTGCCTTCCCTGCGGTAACCGGCGCCGATGAGCCTGAGCAGCTCGTGGTACCGGTCGAGGAACTCGTCAGCACCCTCCTGGCTCAGCACGTAGTTGCGCACCTCGCCGTCGAGGCCCGTCTGCTCCCTGAGCTCCGGGATCCAGAACGGGTTGGGCAGGAACCTGACGTCCATGACCAGGTCGGCGTCCATCGGCAGCCCGTACTTGTAGCCGAAGCTGAGCACCGTGACCCGCGTCCTGCTCGCCGCTTCGGTGCCGAACGTGTCCTCGATCTTGGCCCGGAGCTGGTGGATGCTCAGCGCACTCGTGTCGAGCACCAGGTCCGCTTCCTGCTTGAGCGGCGTCAGCAGGATCCGCTCCGCCTCGATGCCGTCCTGCAGCCTGCCGTCCCCCTGCATCGGGTGACCGCGGCGCACCGCCTCGAACCTGCGGATGAGGACGTCGTCCGTGGCCTCGAGGAACAGCACGCGCGGCTTGTAGCCCCTCGCGTCGAGGTCCTTGATGATGGAGGCCAGGTCCTCGGTGAACGCGCGACTCCGCACGTCCATGACGACAGCGACCCTGGTGATGGCCCCACGCGCCTGCGCGCCGAGCTCGACCATGGTGGCGATGAGTTCCGGGGGCAGGTTGTCGACGACGAACCAGCCGAGGTCCTCCAGGCACTTGGCCGCGGTGCTGCGGCCCGCACCGGACAGCCCGGTCACCACGGCGACTTCGATGCCGGACTTCTCCGCGTTCACGACTACGACTCCGTTACCTGTTCAGGAGCTTGACGCTCTCGTACGTGCTCTGCTTCGTACATGCTCTGTGTGTTGGCGGCCGCGCCACCCGCCTGCGCGCCCTCGGAGAGTCTCCACTGCTCCTCGGTGTTCGCGCGGCAGGTTCGGCACTTGAGACGCTACGTGCCGCCGCGATCCCCGCCACTCGGACGGGTGAACCCTGTCCTGATCCACGCCTGTCGCCGTCTCGTGGATGTCCGGAAACCATGGTCGTCTTCGCCGCGACAGAAGGAAGGAGCGAGCGGGTCGTGCAACTCGTGCTCGGGGACGCTGCAGCCTCGGGACGCAGCAGCCTCGGGACGCTGCAGCCTCGGGACACCGCAGCCTCGGGACACCGCAGCCTCGGGACACGGCGCCTTTGGACACCGCCACCGCATCAAGGACACCGCCGCCTCGGGGACACCGCCATTGCCTCGGGGACGACGCGGGGGTGCGGCGAGCCTTCAGGTGGGGCATTGCGGTCACGCCGCGATCGGGTAGCTCGACTGGAAGGCCAGCCTCGCGTCGGCGCCTGATGCGATGCGGTCCAGCTCGTCGTCCAGCGCGAGGAAGACCTCCCACGGCTCCTGGCCGGCCGCGGTCGCGAGGCGGGCGGTCACCAGGTGCTCCAGGTCTGGGACGCGCTTGGCCTTCCACACCTTGTCGGCGAGGCTGACCAGCAGGTCCTCAAGCGTCACGTCGTCGGCTGTCCACGACCCGTGGGTGCGCGCGAACCGGGCCAGGTGCTCCGGGACGCCGCGAGAGAGCAGGAGGGTGTGGCCCGCCGGTTCGTGCTGAGAGCCTGGGGCGGACAACTCGGTGGGGTGCAGCACTTTGCCGATGTCGTGGGTGGCCGCGCCGAACAGCACGGCGGCGCGGTCGAACGCCACCTCGGGGTGGTGCTGGCAAACCCAGGCCGACAGTTGGCAGGCCACGTCGTGCACCGCGCGACCAGGCGAGGCGAGGCCTGCAGATCCTCCAGCAGCCCAACGGCTCCCGGCGGCAGCGGACGCAGGCCGGCGTCCTCGGTCAAGGCTTGGCGCACAAGCGAAGCGAGCGTCAAGACTTGGCCCTGGCAGAGGCAGAGGACGACGACGGCGACGAGGAAACGGCGGACGGGGACGACGGAGCGGCAGGCGATGGCGTACCAGCCGAAGGCGCAGCATGCGAAGGCACGCCACCCGAGGCCGACGGCGCGGCAGGCGACGCGAGAGTCGCCACCACTGCCTCGGCCGTCCGGCGGCCCACTCCCGGGACCTCGCTCACTTCGTCCACTGTGGCCTGCTTCAGCTTGCGCACCGAGCCGAAGTGC
>JAVXWK010000987.1:0-4416 GCA_032230575.1 Pseudonocardiales bacterium
AGCCCACCAGCCTGCCGGCCACCGCACCCATCGCCGTCAACGCCGTCGAGGTCCGTGACGGCACCGTCCGGGTCGACGTCACGGCCAGCCAGTCCGTCACGACCAAGGAGAGCTGAGCCACATGGCCACCCTTGAGATCAAGGACCTGCACGTCTCGGTCGTCAGCGAGGACGCTCCCAAGGAGATCCTCAAGGGCGTCGACCTGACGATCAAGGCCGGCGAGACCCACGCCATCATGGGCCCCAACGGCTCCGGCAAGTCCACGCTGTCGTACGCGATCGCCGGTCACCCGAAGTACACGATCACCTCGGGCACCGTCACGCTCGACGGCGAGGACGTCCTGGAGATGTCCGTCGACGAGCGCGCCCGCGCGGGCCTGTTCCTCGCCATGCAGTACCCGGTCGAGGTCCCCGGCGTCTCGATGTCGAACTTCCTGCGCACCGCCGCCACCGCCGTCCGCGGCGAGGCCCCGAACCTCCGCCACTGGGTGAAGGAGGTCAAGGCCGCGATGTCCGACCTCGACATCGACCCGGCGTTCGCCGAGCGTTCGGTGAACGAGGGCTTCTCCGGCGGTGAGAAGAAGCGCCACGAGATCCTGCAGCTGGGCCTGCTCCAGCCGAAGATCGCGATCCTCGATGAGACCGACTCCGGTCTGGACGTCGACGCGCTGCGCGTCGTGTCCGAGGGCGTCAACCGCTACAAGGCCTCCGGTGAGGTCGGCGTCATGCTGATCACGCACTACACCCGGATCCTCAAGTACATCTCGCCGGACTTCGTGCACGTGTTCGCCGGTGGCCGGATCGTCGAGTCCGGTGGTCCCGAGCTCGCGAACCAGCTCGAGTCCGAGGGTTACGTGAAGTACACCGGTTCCAAGGAAGCTGCCGCACTTTCCTAACGTTCTAGGTGTTGAGAGGAGGCGCTGTGACCACCACCGCAGCACCACTGGATGTGACCGCCCTGCGGGCGGACTTCCCGATCCTGTCTCGCACCGTTCGTGACGGGAAGCGCCTGGTCTACCTGGACTCCGGCGCCACCTCGCAACGCCCGACGCAGGTTCTGGACGCGGAGAAGGCATTCCTGCAGACCTCGAACGCCGCGGTCCACAGGGGTGCCCACCAGCTCGCGGAGGAAGCGACCGACGCGTACGAAGGTGCGCGTCAGCGCATCGCGGACTTCGTCGGCGCCGACTTCGGCGAACTGGTGTTCACCAAGAACGCCACCGAGGGCTTCAACCTCGTGGCGTACGCGATGGGCAACGCCGCCACGTCCGGTCCTGAGGCCGCGCGGTTCGTTCTCTCTCCCGGCGACGAGATCGTCGTGACGGAGATGGAGCACCACGCGAACCTCGTTCCGTGGCAGCAGCTCGCCCAGCGCACCGGTGCGGTGCTGAAGTGGTTCAAGCTGACCCCGGACGGTCGTCTCGACCTGTCCGATGTGGACAGCGTGATCACTCCGCGCACTCGTGTCGTGGCCTTCACGCACCAGTCCAACGTGACCGGCGTGATCAACCCGGTCGCCTTGCTGGTCGCGGCGGCTCAACGTGTTGGTGCGCTGACGGTTCTGGACGCGTGCCAGTCCGTGCCGCACGGCCCGGTTGACTTTCATGCGCTGGGCGTCGACTTCGCGTCGTTCTCCGGCCACAAGATGCTCGGCCCGTCCGGCATCGGTGTCCTCTATGGACGTCGCTCGCTGCTGGAAGCGTTGCCTCCCTTCATCACCGGCGGCTCGATGATCGAGCTGGTGAAGATGGAGGGCTCGACGTTCGCACCGCCACCGCAGCGGTTCGAGGCCGGTTCGCCGATGACGTCCCAGGCCGTGGGCCTGGGTGCCGCGGTGGACTACCTCTCGGTCGTTGGCATGGAACGGATCCACGCACACGAGCACGCGCTGACCGTTGCCGCGCTTGAGGGTCTGTCGTCCGTGCGCGGTGTCCGGCTGATCGGCCCGTCCGACGCCGTCGACCGCGGCGGCGCCGTGCCGTTCGAGATCGAGGGCGTCCACCCGCACGACGCCGGCCAGGTGCTCGACAGCCTGGGCATCGCCGTCCGCGTGGGCCACCACTGCGCGTGGCCGCTGCACCGCTGCCTGAACGCCCAGTCCTCGGTGCGCGCGACGTTCTACCTGTACAACACGCTGGACGAGGTCGACGCACTGGTCGACGGCATCCGTGAAGCGCAGAAGTTCTTCGGGGTCGCCTGATGCAGCTGCAGCAGATGTACCAGGAGATCATCCTGGACCACTACAAGAACCCGCACGGCCGAGGCCTGCGCTCGCCTTACGACGCCGAGTCGTTCCAGGTCAACCCGACCTGCGGCGACGAGGTGACGTTGCGCGTGCACGTGGTCGACGACGTGGTGCGGGACGTCTCCTACGACGGCCAGGGCTGCTCGATCAGCCAGGCGTCGACGTCGGTGTTGACCGACCTCGTCGTGGGTAAGCCGCTGGGCGAGGCGTTCAAGAAGATGGACGCGTTCGTCGAGCTGATGCAGAGCCGCGGCCAGATCGAGCCCGACGAGGACGTCCTCGAAGACGGCATCGCCTTCGCCGGCGTCTCGAAGTACCCGGCGCGCGTGAAGTGCGCGCTGCTGGGCTGGATGGCGTTCAAAGACGCAGTAGCACGAAGCCAGGGAGCAGCATGAGCACCGGTTCTGAAGAGGTAGTCCGGGGCGCCGAAGGCATGCCGGTCTTCGAGCCCAAGGCTGACGTCGCCGCACTGGACGACGTCGAAGAGGCGATGCGCGACGTCGTCGACCCGGAGCTCGGCATCAACGTCGTCGACCTGGGTCTCGTCTACGACATCCACATCGACGAGAAGAACGTCGCCACCATCGACATGACGCTGACGTCCGCGGCCTGCCCGCTGACCGACGTCATCGAGGACCAGACCCGAGCGGCCCTGACGGGTGGCGGTCTCGTGTCGGACTTCCGCATCAACTGGGTGTGGATGCCGCCGTGGGGCCCGGAGAAGATCACCGACGACGGCCGCGAGCAGCTGCGCGCGCTCGGCTTCACCGTCTGAGTCTCGGCTTCATCGAACGGCGCGCATCCGCTGGGGTGCGCGCCGTTTCGTTTGGTTAGGTGGCGCGAGCGTGCACGAGAACGGTTCCAGGCTTGTCGGGCTGAGGGCTGTCGATGATCTCGGCGGTTACCGAGCCGAAGCCTGACGCGGACAGCAGCTTCGTCCAACTTTGGACGGTGAGATGTCGCTGCCTGACCACTCGTCGCGAATCGGCTTCTTTCGTTGTTGGTGGAGACGCAAACCGCCGTGACGGCAGTGGGGTCCGTCTGATCGTGTGCGTGTCCGTATGACGCTGGCCCTCAGCTATCAGGTGGCCACGGCAATGCTGACCAAGCTGGGCGAAGTCGATCTCGCCTGGGTCGCGGCTGACCGGGGCCTGAACGCAGCCCACGAGACGGACGACCCGGTGATCATCGGCTCGTTGAGCCGATCCGTTGTTCACGCTCTCCAAGCAAGCGGCCGGTACCAGGAGGCTGTCGCTCTCGTCGACGAAACGGTGTCGTCCTTCGGGCAGAAGCTTCAAAGCGGGAACAGAGCGTCCATTTCGGTCCATGGCACGTTGTTGCTCGCCGGTTCGATCGCCGCTGCCAGGCTCGGTGACAGGAGAGTGACGTTGTCGCATCTTGCCCATGCTGACGCGGCCGCCAGCAGGCTGGTGCGCGATGGCAACGAGTTGTGGACTTCCTTCGGACCGACCAACGTCTTGATCCACAAGGTTGCGACATCGATGGAGTTCGGGGACACCCACTCGGCTCTGGACCTGGGCACGACGTTGGACACGTCAGCCCTGCCGACCGAGCGCCGTGTTCGGCACTCCTTGGAAATCGCCCGAGCGCAATGCCGGACCAATCAGAAGGACGAAGCGCTCGGCACAGTGCTCGCGGCCGAGCAACTGGCGCCGGAACAAGTGCGTGTCCACTTCCTCGCACGTCAGGTTGTCCGCGCACTGGTTCGCGGCTATCGCCGGCGTCCGAGCAAGGAGCTCGTAGCGCTCGCAACCCGACTGCAGACGTTGGACTGAGCGTGGTTGGCTTGAGGAATGGCGGATGATCAGACGGCTGGCTCCAGTCGAGCCGTGTCTGCGGCTGGTGCGCTGTTCTTCGATGAGGCGAATCGCGTGCTGCTGCTCGAACCGACCTACAAGAACCACTGGGACATCCCCGGCGGCTATCTCGAACCAGGCGAGACGCCCAGCGAGGCGTGCCGACGCGAGATCGAGGAGGAACTCGGTCTCCAGGTCGATCTCGGCCGGTTGCTGGTGGTCGACTGGGCGCCGAGTGACACCGAAGGCAACAAGATCCTCTTCGTGTTCGACGGCGGCGTGCTCGGACCTGACCACCTGGACCGGGTCAGACTGGCAGAGGCCGAGATCGCCTCGCTCGAGTTCGTCGACATCC
>JAVXWK010001017.1:0-3384 GCA_032230575.1 Pseudonocardiales bacterium
CGTACTCCTCGCGCCACCGGCCCAGCACCGCGTAACCGGCCGAGACGACCAGGTCCACGACCTTCTCGTCGGCCGGGACGCGACCGTTCAACGCCGCCGAGCACAGGCCGATGCGCGGCTTGAGCTCCTGGACGTCGGTCTTGCCCAGGCGTTCGCCCAGGAGGTGGACCTTGCCCTTGGTCGGGTGCAGCTCGGCACTGGAGAGCCGCAGCAGGGTGGTCTTGCCGGCGCCGTTGGGGCCCAGCACCACCCAGCGCTCGTCCAGTTCCACGCTCCAGTCGATGTTGCCGACCAGCACGTTCTTCCCACGACGGACCGACACGCCCGCCATGTGCACGACCAGATCTGTCACGTCGACGTCCGCCACGCCTCCATTGTTCCGAACGGGTCTGGCGGAGCTCGAGTCGGGCCCGGGTCCACCGTGCGTGACCGCCGGGAGACGCCATAGGCACACGGACTGCGCCGCCGGTGTGAACTCACAAGTTTTTTGTCGGTACCGGATGCCAAGATCGGAGGTATGGCTACGCGACCGGAGTCCGAGGTGCTGGCAGGCCGTCCGTTCCCACTGGGGGCACACGCCGAGGCAGGCGGTGTCCGTTTCGCGGTGACGTCCCACGTCGCCGATGCGGTCGAGGTCTGTCTGATCAACGACGACGGCGAGGAGAAACGGGTCGAGCTGACCGAGCGGACGTTCGGGGTGTGGCACGGGCTGGTGCCGGGGGTCACGCCGGGCCAGCGGTACGGGTTCCGGGTGCACGGGCCGTACGACGCGGGGCGCGGGCTGCGGTGCAACCCAGCCAAGATCCTCGTGGACCCCTACGCGCGGCAGATCACCGGCAAGATCACGAACCTCGAGGCGTCGCTCGGGTACGTCGGCGATCCGATGCACGGGCCGCCGTCGGCCATCGACTCGCTCGGCTCCGTTCCGCTGTCGGTCGTGAGCTCGCCCGGCGGCGCGGACACCGGGGTCAGGCCCGAGGTGCCGTTCGAAGAGGCCGTCATCTACGAGTTGCACGTCAAGGGCTTCACGAAGAACCACCCGGACATCCCGGAGAAGCTGCGCGGGACGTACCTCGGGCTGGCGCACCCGGCGGCGGTCGAGCACCTGACCAGGCTCGGCGTCACCACCGTCGAACTCCTCCCGGTGCAGGCGTTCCAGGACGAGCCGTCGCTGATCGAGCGCAACGCGGGCAACTACTGGGGTTACTCGCCGCTGGGCTACTGCGCGCCGCACGCCGCGTACGCGAGTGAGCCCGGCCGGGAGATCCAGGAGTTCCGGACGATGGTGTCCGCACTGCACGCCGCGGGCATCGAGGTGCTGATCGACGTCGTCTACAACCACACGTGCGAGGGCGGGCCGGACGGGCCGACGATCTGCTTCCGCGGGTTCGACGCGCCGGGCTACTACCTGCACGCCGGTGGCGGCAGCACGGTCGACATCACCGGGTGCGGCAACACGCTGGACGCCGGGTCGCCGCAGGTCGTGCGACTGGTGACGGACTCGCTGCGGTACTGGGCCGACGAGATGGGTGTCGACGGGTTCCGGTTCGACCTCGCGTCGACGATGGGGCGGCCAGGTGGTGGGTTCTTCGACCGGGACAGCGCGCTGCTCACGGCCATCACGACGGATCCGGTGCTGTGCCGGGCGAAGCTGATCGCGGAGCCGTGGGACGCGACCGGCGACGGCTATCGCGTCGGCGACTTCGGGGTGCAGTGGGCCGAGTGGAACGGCCGGTACCGCGACACGGTCAGGGACTTCTGGCGCGGCCACACGTCGGTGCGCGACCTGGCGTACCGGCTGAGCGGATCGAGCGACCTCTACGCGGACGACCTGCGCCGACCGTGGCAGTCGATCAACTTCCTCACCGCGCACGACGGGTTCACGCTGCGGGATCTGGTGTCCTACAACGACAAGCACAACGAGGAGAACGGCGAGGAGAACCGCGACGGCACCAACGACAACCGGTCGTGGAACTGCGGGGCCGAGGGGGAGACGACCGATCCCGAAGTCCTCACGCTGCGGGCCAAGCAGGCGCGCAACCAGCTCGCGACGCTGCTCCTGTCCACCGGCACGCCGATGATGGTGGCGGGCGACGAGATGTGGCGGACGCAGGGCGGCAACAACAACCCCTACTGCCTCGACAACGAGGTGTCGTGGGTGGACTGGACGGAGACCGACGCGGGCAAGGCGCTGCTCGGCTTCACGCGGAAGGTCATCGACCTCAGGTCCAGCTCGCCCGCGCTGCGGCAGCCGGAGTTCTTCGAGGGCCGGACGACGCCGAGCGGCAACCCCGACCTGGTGTGGTTCCGGCCGGACGGGCTGGAGATGGCCGAGACCGACTGGTTCGACGAGGGCCGCCGCACGCTCGGCATGTTCATCGACGGCTCGAACTGCCTGTCGCGCACGCGGGACGGTGAGCTGGTGTCGGACGACTCGTGGCTGTTGCTGATGCACGCCGGCGCGGACCCGATCACGGTGACGATGCCGCACGAGCGGTACGGGCCGTCGTACGAGCCGTTCCTCGACACGACGACACCGGACGGCTCCCCCGCCACGCCGGGCGCGGTGCTGCCCAGGTCGACGCTGACGCTGGAACCGCGCGCGTTGTTGCTGCTGCGGGTCCCGCGCTGATGCCGTCTCAATTGCTCCTGAGTTCGCGGTCCACATTCAACGCGGCGGCGCGGTAATTCGCGGGTGTGACTCCGGTCATGCGTTTCAAATGGTCGCGCAGCGTGCTCGCGCAGCTGAATCCGACAGCACGGGCGATCTGGTCGACCGTGTCCGGTGTCGTTTCGAGCAACGTCTTCGCGGCGTCGATGCGGCGAGCCAGGATCCACTGGCCAGGAGAGAGGCCCGTCTCAGCACGAAATCGCCGGATCAGCGTGCGCTGCGACAGATGCGCGCGCCCGGCGAGTTCACTCAACGACAACGGCGATTCGAGGTTGTGAACAATCCATTCCCGAAGCGCGGAGAGGCTGTCGGTTTCATTCACGTTGTCCGAGTCGCGCCGGGTGAGATGCCGCAACAACGCCACGGTTCCGGCCGGATCACTCGACGTGGAAACACCCTCCCACTCGACATGAGGCACTCCGGATGCGACGTCGACCTGCGGAAACCGGCGCGCGAACACGTCTGACCACTCGGTGCTGACCGCGGCGACGCCGTCGTTCAGCACACCCGCCCCCGCCAGCACGAACGCACCGGTGGCGAGCCCCACCAGGCGTGTTCCGGCCGCACGAGCAGCCTGCAACGCGCTGAACACCGCCGGCGTGACCGAACGGTTGACGCTGGCGAACGCGGGCACCACAACGGTGTGAGCGTGGCGGAACAGTTCGAGTCCGCCGTGTGCCTCAACACGCAGTCGATGCGAGGTCCGCGCACTT
>JAVXWK010001033.1:0-5138 GCA_032230575.1 Pseudonocardiales bacterium
CGCCCACAGTCGGCTTGCGCAGGTCCGCGATGGCCTTGGCGAGGTCCTTGTCGTCGGCCTGCTTGGCGGCGGCGTTGCGGGCCGCGGTGAACTCCTTCGGGGGCAGCCCGTAGAGCTCGTCGGCGACCGGCTTGAGGTCCATGCGCGCAAGGTAGCGCCTGATCAGCCTCCAGTCCCGCTGAATCGACTCAACGAGCAGGGCGCGGCCCGCGTTGAGAAGTCAGGTACCCGAATCGGGTAAACAGGATGGCGAGATGCACACCAGGTGGAGATGGGTCCTGTTCGGGCTCGGCGGAGCGGTTGCCGCCAGCGGGCCGATCGCGATGGCGGGCGGCCCCTGGTACGGCTACGTCTTCGGCGGCCTGTGGTCGTTGATGGGCGGCACGGTCGCGTGGCGCAGTTTCCGGATGGGAACGAAGCTCACGTCCGAAGGCATTGCGTCGAACAGTCTCGACCGTCAGACCGCCATTCAGTGGTGCGATGTCCGAACAATCGAACCCAAAAGACGTCGAAATCTGATCTTCTTCCACACGATCGCGCCGGCCGTCCGCCTGCACAACGGCACGGAGGCGCTCGTCGAGCTGAGTCTGCTCTCGATCAAAAAGGATTCAGTGCCCGAACGGACCGCGACTCAGGTGGCTCGGCTCGAACGCGCGCTGAAAGCACACCGCGCCATCTGCCCCACGTGCGGAGCGCAGGCAAAACCGCTCGCGACCGGCCAGGGCCTCGTTGCCCGCATGCGGTCGAGATTGAAGTCGCTATTCGGCGGGAATAGCGATCAATCCATCGTCCGGTGAGGTCAGCCCGTTACACACCGGCAGTGTTCACCGTTGACGCAGACTTGACATTCCCCTCTATCAGCTCTTGACTGGAGGAGGACTGCTCGTTCTAAGGCGTAAAAGAAACGCGCAGCACTATGAGCGTGCCCGGACAAGACGCTGAACAGTCCAATGTGGAACCACAAAATAGCCCGGTGAGGCTATTGCCCCTCGCGAGTCGAAGAGATGTGCTTCGGACCACTCTTTACCCCACGAAGGGCACATGCGCCGTGAAGAACTGGAGACGCCGCACCGGAACGGTCTTGTTGACCGCGGTGTTGGGCACTGCCGGGCTCGGCTTCGCCGCCACCCCCGTTATCGCGCAGAACGCCGCGCAGCAGGACAAGCCGGCCGCCGACAAGCAGCTGGACAAGCAGGACCGCGCGCTCGTCGACCAGGCCGCCCGTGAGGGCAAGCCGACCGTCGACCTGCTGGTCGCCGCCGAGGACGGCAAGAGCGACGCCGCGGTCAGCGAGCTGAAGGCGCTCGGCGCCACGGTCCAGAAGACCGAGAAGGACGTCGACTACATCAAGGTCACCATCCCGCGCGACAACGCGGAGAAGGCGGCCAAGCTGAAGTCCGTCAACGCTGTGGACGTCGACGGCCTCGTCGCGCTCGAGGACCCGCGCCCGCAGGGTGCGGAGCAGCCTGCCCCGCAGACGCCGCCGAGCTCGTCGACGCCGCGCACCAACCCGTACATGCCGACGCAGGACACGCAGGCGGCGCAGTTCGCCACCGCGCACCCGAAGTGGGACGGCCGCGGCACCACGATCGCGATCATCGACTCCGGCATCGACCTGGACACCCCTGCCCTGCAGACGACCAGCACCGGTGAGCGCAAGGTCGTCGACTGGTTCACGGCCAACAACCCGGCGTCCGGCGACGGCACCTGGGTCACCATGACCAAGACCGGCACCGTCGGCAAGTTCACCAGCGGTGGCAAGGAGTGGACGGCGCCGGCGACCGGCGGCCCCTACTCGTTCGGTCTCTTCCGCGAGGTCGCGGGCGACCTCGGCGGGCCCGACAGCGAGATGGGCGGTGACATCAACCGCGACGGCGACCGTCTCGACTCGTGGGGTGTCATCCAGGACATCACGACGAAGGAAGTCTTCGTCGACACCGATGGTGACGCGAACTTCACGAACAACCCGCGGATGATCGACTACAAGGTCAAGAAGGACTCCGGGTTCTTCGGCACGGACAACCCCGCGACGCCGGTGACGGACCGCGTGGCGTTCGTCGTGCAGACCGACAAGTCGATCTACGACAACGGCGGCACGCCGTACGTCAGCATCGGCATCGCCGCCGGCGAGCACGGCACGCACGTCGCCGGCATCACCTCCGCGCACAAGCTGTTCGGCGGCCTGATGGACGGCGCGGCCCCCGGCGCGAAGCTGATGGCGGTCAAGGCCTGCCTCTCCACGCCTGCCTGCACCAGCTCGGGCCTCATCGACGGTGTCCTCTACGCCGCGCGCAACGGCGCCGACGTCGTGAACATCTCCATCGGTGGCCTCCCGGCGCTCAACGACGGCAACAACGCCCGTGCGGAGCTCTACAACCGCACGATCAACGAGTACAACGTCCAGCTGTTCATCTCGGCGGGCAACTCGGGTGCGGGCGCCAACACCGTCGGTGACCCGTCGGTCGCCACGGACTCCGTGAGCGTCGGCTCGTACATCACCAGCCAGACCTGGCTGTCGAACTACGGCTCGAAGACCGCGCAGAAGCAGAGCCTGCACGGCTTCTCGTCGCGCGGCCCGCGTGAGGACGGCGGCTTCAAGCCGAACATCGTCGCGCCCGGTTCGGCCATCTCCACCACGCCGCGCTGGCAGGAAGCCACCGTGGTGGCGGGCACCTACAGCCTCCCGCCCGGCTACTCGATGCTGAACGGCACCTCGATGGCCGCCCCGCAGGCGACCGGTGCCGCCGCGCTGCTCGTGAGCGCGTTCAAGGCCACGCACAACGGCACCAAGCCGACCAGCGCGGAGCTGCGGTACGCGATCCAGCGCAGCGCCAAGTGGGTCGACAACCTCGGTGCCTACGAGCAGGGCGCGGGTCTGTTCAACACCAACGCCGCGTGGTCGTTGCTGGACAAGCACTCCCAGCCCAACCAGATCAAGACGTCGGTCGCGGTCAACACCGTCCTCAGTGGACTGCTGGCCACCCCGAACGTCGGTGTCGGCATCCACGACCGCGAAGGCGCGACCGCGGGCCAGGAGTACACCCGCACCTACACGCTGACCCGCACCACGGGTGACGACCACGACACGCACAACGTGACGTGGAAGGGCAACGACGGCACGTTCAAGTCCGACCGCACCGTCAACCTGCCGCTGAACGAGCCGGTGCAGTACACGGTCCGCGTCAAGGCCAAGACCGCCGGCGTGCACAGCGCCATCCTGCAGATCGACAACCCGGAGACGCCCGGCATCGACTCGCAGACCCTGAACACCGTGTTCGCGGCGGAGAACTTCAACGCCGCCAACAAGTTCTCGGTCACGAAGTCCGGCACGATCGCCCGCAACCAGACGACCAGCCTCTTCGTGAACGTGCCCAAGGGCACGACCGCGCTGAAGGTCGACCTGACCGGTGGCGGCGAGGCCGGCAAGGGCCAGGTCCGCTTCCTGCGCTTCACCCCGCAGGGTGTCGGTGTCGAGTCCAACGCGTCGACCAGCTGCTACAACCCGGACGCCGGTGCCGGTTGTGCCGGTGGCACGCCCACCAGCCGCACCATCACCAGCCCGATGGCCGGTGTGTGGGAGATCGTGGTCGAGGCTCGCCGCACGTCCGACGCCGACGAGGCGCCGTACTCGGTGACCGCGTCCGTGCTCGGCACGACGATCAGCCCGAACCCGGACGTCATCGCGTCCGCGGCGCTGGGCACGCCGGTGAACCGCAACTACACCGTCACGAACACGCAGGCCGCGTTCAACGGCCGGCTCGTGGCGGGTGCGGTCGGCAGTGCGGTGACGGGCCGTCCGACGATCCTGGACCAGGAGACCAAGTTCTTCGACATCCAGGTTCCGGCGGGCGCGTCGCGGATCACGGCGACGATCGGCAGCCCGTCCGACGCCGCTTCCGACCTCGACCTGTTCCTGCTGAACTGCACGTCCGGTACGTGTGTGGTCGCCGGTCAGTCGGCTGACGGTGACTCCGAGGAGTCGGTGACGCTCAACAACCCGGCCGCCGGTCTGTGGCGTGTCCAGGTGGACGGCTTCGCGGTGCCCACGGGCACCACGCAGTACGACTACTTCGACGCCTACGTCGCCGCCGGTCTCGGCACGCTGACCGTGACCGACGTCAACGCCGACCACGCCGCAGGTTCGTCGTGGAACGTCGCGGGCGTCATCACGCCGCAGGGCCAGCCCGGTGCCGACCGCGTGCTGCGCGGTGAGCTGGAGGTCCGCACGTCGGGCGAGAACGTCGTCGGCCGCGGTGCCGTGATCGTCCAGTCCGTCAGCTAGTCGTTCGAACGTGGAAAGCCCCAGGATTCACGAGATCCTGGGGCTTTCTACGGTTCTGGCAACCTGTTGCTCAGCGGCTCGTCCAAGTCCACTTTGGACACACCGGTGATGAGATACGCGTCTTCCACCTTGTCGACCGGCATCTCGGCCCGCAGGTAGCCGATTCTGGGATCCCGCGACTCGACGGTCGCGCCCAGCTTCGCCAGTGCCTGCTCGACCTCCTCGTCGCGTCCCGGCTGCACGGAGATCATCAGTGGCACGGTGAGGTAGCCGTCGCGTTTCGCCTGCTCGACCCGGACTTTGTCCGGTTTTGCTGAAGACACGGCCGGGACCTCCGCGTACGGCACGGATTGGACCCCGTTCGTACCACAGCTTCCGAGAGCCAGCGCGCAGAACGCGACGGCGAGCGGTCTTCTCATGCGCCTAGGACGGAACGGCCTCGGCGAGAGGTTGCATCTTCGTTTCCGGGACCGTCAGCATCATCATGATCACGCCGCCCACCACCACGACTCCGATCACCGCGAACGTCAGCGGCAGCCCGAGCCGCGGCCAGAGGATCGCTCCGAGCAGCACCGGCACGAACGCGGCGCCGATCCGGCTGATCGTCGAGGCCCACCCGAACCCGCTGGCCCGCAGGTGCGTCGGGTACAGCTCCGGCGCGAACGCGTACAGCGCGGGGATCGCGATCTGGATCAGCATCCCGTAGAGCGTGATCCACGCTTTCGCGGCCGTGTCGACGTTGATCTGCACCGCGAACATGACCAGGGCCACCGACGCGAGCGGGGCGGTGACGGCGATGACCCACTTGCGCCCGAACACGTCCACGAGCCACGCACTGATCAGCGAGCTCACGATG
>JAVXWK010001037.1:0-2885 GCA_032230575.1 Pseudonocardiales bacterium
GCGTCGACGTGCCTCGTGATGCCTGCCAGCACAGCGGCACGCGTCGACGACCACGACGCGAAGAACGTGGCCCACTCACGCATCTCCGGCGCGATCGCGGCGAGCAGCACCCACGCGCTGGTCGGCCTCGAACGCCCGCGATGGGGTCGTCCGCGTAACGCGAGCACCGCGGCGGCGGCACGCAACGCGGCGAGATAGGCGGTGGCGAACCGTTCCGGTGGCTCGGGCGTGCGTTCGGACTCGGCGAGCGAGTCACGTGCCTGCTGCAGCAGCGCGAGCGCGGACGCGGGTGGCAGTGGGAGGGGGAAGTTTGCCGGATTCGAAATCTCAGCTGTCATCTCGGCCTCCTCGTGGCGTCGGTGAACGACGTCTCCGCCGAGGGGAAGCCGGCGGCTCCCGGAGGTGGGGTGCTTCCCCCACCCCACCTCCGGGGCATGGTGCGACTCGAACACATGTTCGAGTCCTGCCCAGCGTAACTCCCGGCCGATGGATTCCTCAACCCGCCCCACCACGTACGGGCCAGTCGTGGTCTGATGGTGATGTGAGTGCGCTCGAACACCCCGGAATCCGCAAAGTCGCGGAAGCCCTGCCGGCCGCCACCGCCGAACGCATCGTCGTGTTGCCGGACGCCGTGCGGACAGCGGTAGCCGCGGCGGACGCGGTGGGCGTGCAGGTCGGCGCGATCGCGAACAGCCTGCTGTTCGCCGTGGTGCGCGACGGCGTGGCGTCTCCGCTGCTGGTGCTGACCTCGGGCGCGCACCGGGCGGACACGTCGATGATCGCCGAACTGGTGGGTGCGGACGCGGTCAAGCGCGCCGACCCGGAGTTCGTGCGTGAGCACACGGGCCAGGTGATCGGCGGTGTCTCGCCGGTCGGGCATCCCGAGCCGATCGAGACCGTGGTGGACAGGGCCCTGTCCGGCTACGAGGAGATCTGGGCCGCGGCGGGCCATCCGCACGCCGTGTATCCCACGACCTTCGCGGATCTGGTGGCACTGACGGGCGGGCGTGTGGCGGTGGTGTCGGTATGACGGCCTCGCCGCGCCTGGAGCGCATCGTCGAGATGTCCGCCTCCGAGCTGAACGTCCGGCTCGGCGAAGCACTCTCGCTGTACGTGACCGCGATGAACTACCCGCCCGGCACCGTCGAGCAGCGCGCCCCGATGTGGCTCGCGCACATGATGCGCGAGGACTGGCGCTGTGTGGTCGCGCTGGGGGAGCAGGACGAGCTCGTCGGCATCGGATACGGCTACCGCGGCGCAGCCGGGCAGTGGTGGCACGAACAGGTGCGGCGCGGGCTGATGGCCGTCTCGTCGCCCGCCGTCGTCGACGACTGGCTCACCGACTACTTCGAGCTGACCGAGCTCCACGTGCTGCCGCGCGCCCAGGGCCGCGGCCTCGGTGAGGACCTGCTGCGCCACCTCATGGAGGGCGTCGGCCCGTCCCGCGTGCTGCTGTCGACGCCAGAAGGCCCGAGCAAGGCGTGGAAGCTCTACCGCCGCGTCGGCTTCGTCGACGTGCTGCGGCACTACCAGTTCACCGGCGACCCGCGCCCGTTCGCGGTGCTCGGCCGCGAGCTCCCCTTGGCCTGACTCGTTCTGAACGCGACCCCCGAGCTGCTCGCGGCTCGGGGGTTTTCGCTGTTCAACGCCCAAGTGGTTGCGATCACCCCGGTCCGGCCCTACGCTCACCAATATGCAATATATTGGATATGGGTCACTGAAGGAGCGCGCCGCGGCCGAGATCAGGTCGGCGATCGTGCGCGGCGATCTGGAGCCGGGCACGGCCATCAAGGACGTCGAGCTGGCCGAGAAGCTCGGTCTCTCCCGCACCCCGGTGCGCGAGGCGCTCGCCACGCTGACCGACGAGGGCCTCGTCGAGACCAAGGCGCACGCCTACACCCGTGTCACCGCGCTGGAAGCGGAGCCGGTGCTCGACGCGCTCACGGTCGTGCAGTCGATGCACTCCCTCGCCATGGGCCTGGTCGTCAAGCGGAAGTCGTTGACAGCCGACGACATCACCGCGATGCGCACTGCCAACAAGGCCTTCAAGAAGGCACTCGACGCCAACGACGCCGTCGCCGCGCTGGCCGCGGACGACGAGTTCCACGCCGTGGCCATCCGCTGCTGCGACAACTTCGCGATCACCGCGACCATCGACCGCTACACGCCGCTGATCCGCCGCGCCGAGCACAGCCGCTTCTCCTCGGCCCACGCCCGCCATTCGGTCACCCAGCACCAGCAGATCATCGAGGCCTGCGAGAAGGGCGACTCCGTGCTGGCCGCCAACCTGGTCGACCAGAACTGGGACACGCTGAAGGACGAACTGTGAACAGATTCCCGCTTCTCTTCGGTCCCTCCCCGGTCCACCGCCTCGACCGCCTGTCGACGCACCTCGGCGGCGCCTCGGTCTGGGCGAAGCGCGAGGACTGCAACTCCGGCCTCGCCTACGGCGGCAACAAGACCCGCAAGCTCGAGTACCTCGTCGCCGACGCACTCGCCACCGGCTGCGACACGCTGGTGTCGATCGGCGGCATCCAGTCCAACCACACCCGCCAGGTCGCGGCGGCCGCTGCCCGCGCGGGCCTGAAAGCCGTGCTGGTGCAGGAAAGCTGGGTCGAGTGGTCCGACGTGGGCAGTGACCGGGTGGGCAACATCCTGCTCAGCCGCATGATGGGAGCCGACGTCCGGCTGGTGGACGCCGAGTTCGGCATCGGCGTCAAACCGGCGTGGGAGAAGGCCATCGAGGACGTCCGTGCGGCGGGCGGCAAGCCCTACGCGATCCCGGCCGGCGCCTCCGACCACCCGCTGGGCGGCATGGGCTTCGCGAACTGGGCGGACGAGGTGCGCCAGCAGGAAGCCCAGCTGGGCGTCTTCTTCGACACCAT
>JAVXWK010001044.1:0-5024 GCA_032230575.1 Pseudonocardiales bacterium
GGTAATGGGCCCGCCACCGAGACCGGTGACGGCCCCTTTCCCACCCCGCGTGGAGATCAGCTGTGCTCGACCGGCAGAGGCAGGCCGGGCAGCGCCGGCAGGCCACCGGGCGGTGCCGGGAGACCGCACTTGCTCAGCAGGTCGGTGACGGTCTTCAGCAACGTCGTCAGGATCCCGGTGATCTTTCCGACGTCCGGCAGGCCACCGCCGGCGGCGCCGAGGATCGTGCCGCCTAGACCTGCGATGGACGAGATCAGGTTCATCACGACCGGCAGGCACTGGTCGACGGGGCCGGCGTACGCGACACCCTTCACCGGCACCGGCACCGGCAGCCCGCTGGTCGGCAGCGCCGGCAGGCAGCCGGAGCTCTGCAGCGCGGTCACCAGGCCGAGCAGATCACCGATCAGCGGTGTCACCGCACCGACGTTCGGAAGTGGCAGAAGGCTGCTGACGACTTTCGTGAGCTTCCCGGCGAGGTCGGTCACGATCGCGGCGCAGGCGGCTGGGAGTTCTGGTGCGGCGGGCGTCGCCAGGGCAGCCGGGGTCGATGACGCGGTGAACAGAGCTGCGACGAGCGAGAGTGCGGTAATCGTTTTCTTCACGGCTACCTTCTTCCTCAATGCGCAATTCGCTGGAGCCGCGCCGGAAAAGCCATCAAAGGAATTCTGGTGCGGTTCATTCCATGCGACAGAGAGTATGCCCGGTCACCCGCCCCTACCAGCGGAGATCGCGAATTCACCCACTCGAAAAAGTGCTCATTCGATTGAGGGAGGCCACTGAATCGAACACACGCCTGAGTGAGGTCACGAGCAGTGAACAGGAAACAAAGAAGACGAACACATCAGGGCATCCAGCCCGCCGTTTGAAGGCGAACTGGATGCCCTGTGTTGATCTCGTGCCGTGACCGGTGAAGCTTCAGCCGGCCAGAACGACGCGACCGAGTTCCGCGGAGGTCGCGAGCAGGCCGTGCCGCGGCAGCACGCGCACGGTGTAGCCGAGCGCTCCCGCGTGCGGCAGCGGCACCTCGGCCTCGTAGTTGCCGTTGCCCGCGTAGTTCATCGGCGCGGTGACGATGTCCTTCAGCTCGTCGGAGTCGTGCGACACCTTGCCGAGCACGACCTGAACGTCCACTTCGGACGGCTCCAGCCCGGCCAGCTCCACCCGTGCCCGCACGATCACCGGCGCGCCCAGCACCGGCACGGACGAGCCGCCGAGCACCAGGTCGCTGTCGAGCACCCGCACCCGCGTCCACGACGCGCGCAGCCGGTGCCGGTACGCGGACAGCTCCTTGGCGCCGCGGTAGCCCTCGCCGACGACGTTCTGCGCGGACGCGGCGGCCGGCGCGTAGTACGTCTCCACGTACTCGCGGACCATGCGCGAGGCCTGCACGACCGGCCCGAGCGAGGCCAGCGTGTGCCGGACCATCGACATCCAGCGGGTCGGCACGCCGTCCTGGCCGCGGTCGTAGAACAGCGGCGCGACCTGCGAGCCGAGCAGCTCGTACAGGGCGTTGGCCTCGAGGTCGTCGCGGCGGACCGGGTCGGGCACGCCGTCCGCGGTCGGGATGGCCCAGCCGTTCGAGCCGTCGTAGAGCTCGTCCCACCAGCCGTCGCGAATGGACAGGTTGAGGCCGCCGTTGAGCGCCGACTTCATGCCGGACGTGCCGCACGCCTCCAGCGGGCGCATCGGGTTGTTCAGCCACACGTCGCAGCCCCAGTACAGGTACCGGGCCATCGACATGTCGTAGTCGGGCAGGAACACGATGCGGTGCCGCACGCCCGCGTCGTCGGCGTAGCGCACGATCTGCTGGATCAGCGCCTTGCCACCGTCATCTGCCGGGTGCGACTTACCCGCCACAACGAGCTGCACGGGCCGTTCGGGGTGCAGGAGGAGGTTCCGCAACCGCTCCGGGTCGCGCAGCATCAGCGTGAGGCGCTTGTACGTGGGCACGCGGCGGGCGAACCCGACGGTCAGCACGTTCGGGTCGAACACCGAGTCGGTCCAGCCCAGCTCCAACGCGGACGCGCCGCGCTGCAGCCACGACTCGCGCAGACGCCTGCGCACCTCGTTCACCAGGCGGCCGCGCAGGATGCTGCGCAGCTCCCACAGCCCGGCGTCGGTGACCGGCTCGAACGCGCCGATCCCGAGACCCGAGCTCTGGTTGTCCGCTTCGGACCCTCCGAGCAGCTTGCTCATCTCGGCCGCGGCCCACGTCGGCCCGTGCACGCCGTTGGTGACGGACCCGATCGGCACCTCGGTGGCGTCGAAGCTCGGCCAGAGCCCGCGGAACATGTCCCGGCTGACCTCACCGTGCAGTTTGGACACACCGTTCGCGCGCTGGGCGAGCCGCAGCCCCATGTGCGCCATGTTGAACATGCCGGGGTTGTCCTCGGCTCCCAGCGCGAGGATGCGCTGGGTGTTCACGCCGGGCACGAGGTTCTCGGCGCCGAAGTAGTGCTGGACCAGGTCGACCGGGAACCTGTCGATGCCGGCGGGCACGGGCGTGTGCGTGGTGAACACCGCACCGGCGCGTGCGGCCGTCAGCGCCTGGTCGAAGTCGAGACCGTCGTTGGTGATGTACTCGCGGATCCGCTCGAGGCCGAGGAAGCCCGCGTGGCCCTCGTTCGTGTGGAAGACCTCTGGCTGGGCGTGGCCGGTGAGCTCGCAGAACGTGCGAACCGCCCGCACGCCGCCGATGCCCGCGAGGATCTCCTGGCGGATGCGGTGGTTCTGGTCGCCGCCGTAGAGCCTGTCCGTGACGCCGCGCAGGTCCTCGTCGTTCTGCTCCACGTCGGAGTCGAGCAGCAGCAGCGGCACCCGGCCGACCCGCGCCCGCCAGATCTTCGCGCGCAGCATCCGGTCGCCCGGCATCGCCACGTGCACGAGCAACGGCAGCCCGGACGGCTCGGTGAGCAGCTCCAGCGGCAGCCCGCGCGGGTCGAGCGACGGGTAGTGCTCCTGCTGCCAGCCGTCGAGCGACAGCGACTGCCGGAAGTACCCGGACCGGTACAGCAGACCCACCGCGATCAGCGGAACGCCCAGGTCGGACGCTGCCTTGAGGTGGTCACCAGCGAGGATGCCGAGGCCGCCAGAGTAGTTCGGCAGCGCCTCGTGCACGCCGAACTCCATCGAGAAGTACGCGACGCTCGTGGGCAACGGCGTGTCCGGCGCCCCGTGCTCGCGGCGCTGGGCGATCTCGTCCTGGCGCCGCTGGTACCACCGCGGCCCCTCGACGTAACGCTCCAGGTCGGACGCGAGCGCGTGCAGTTTCAGGAGGAACTGCTCATCTCTCGCGAGTGACTCCAGCTTCCCCGCGTCGACGACGGACAGCAGGCGCAGGGGGTCGCCACCCACCTCGGACCAGACGCGGGGGTCGACCGAGGCGAAGAGTTCCTGCGTGGGCGGGTGCCACGTCCAGCGCAGGTTGGTGGCGAGCGTGCTCAGCGCGGACAGGGGCTCCGGCAGGCTGGCTCGGACGGTGAACCGGCGAAGTGCTCGCATGACGAGCGAACTTACCTGCCACCCCTGAGGGCCTGACAACGTTCCCGGTCACACCTGCAACGACTTGCAGAACCGGTCAAGACGGGGACCGCCCGTGAACAGCCGATACTGGAATCATGTCCGAGTTGGCGCGCGAGTTCCTGATGTACGTCCACACGCGTGCGAACGACCGCTCAGCCAAACGTGAATGCTGGTCGTACACGCGTGGCGAGGTGACGCTGACGCTCGGCCTCGGGCCCGGCGTGGGGTTCGCACTGTGGACGGACGGCGCGGACAGCCCCGAGTGGATCACCACCGGCGGCCTCAACGCGGACCCGGTCACCTACGAGACCGACGAGGACACCACCGAGGACTTCCCGGTGGGCTGCGAGCACCCCGTCGAGGTGGTCATCGGCGTGCTGGAGCGGTTCGTCGAGCACGAGGAGCGCTCCAGCGACGTCGGATGGGAGCCGTTCAGGGCCGCTTCAAGGCGAGAATGAGCAGCTTGTCGCCCTTGCCCGAGATCTTGAGCGTGAACTCCTCGCGGCTGGTCTTGTTCGTCTCCGCCGCGGTCATGTCCGCTGCCTGCGTCACCTGGAACGTGCCGTCGTCGGACGCCGTGACCAGCGGGTTCCCCTTGAGCACGACCTTGGTGTAGTCGCCCCAGTACGACTTCTCGGCGTTCTCGGTCGGGGCGGTCTCCGGGTCCCAGTCCTCGATCGACTCGGCGGCGTTCTGCGGCAGCTTCGCGAAGTACTGCTGCACGAAGTCGGCGACCTGAGCCTTGGTGAACTTGCTCTTGGGCGCCTCGGACGTCGGCTTGCTCGGGTAGGTCTCGGACGGCGGCTTCTCGCTCGTCTTCGTCGGCGAGTCCTTGGTCGCGCTGGGCGGCGGCTGGGTCTGCGACGGCGTCTTCGAGGCCGAAGTGCTGGGGCCTGCCGTGCTGTTGTCCTTCTTGCCCTGGCTCTGGATGATCGCGTACGCCACGCCCGCGATCAGCAGCACCGCGAGGAGCGAGGCCGCGATCGCGAGGGCCCGGCTCTTCTTCGGCGCGGGCTCGGGCTCGTAGTCGTCGTAGTCGTCGTACACGGGCTCGGGCGGCCTGGTGCGCGGCCCCAGAGGCGGCACCGTGCGCGGCCCCTGAGTGCCCGGACCCGACGGCATGACGGCAGTACCTGACGGCGGCGTCATCGGGCGCGGCGGGATCAGGGCGGTGGCCGGGACGACCTGGCCCTCGGCGATGGCCTTCAGCTCCGCCGCCGCCTGGGTCGCGTTCGGCCGCTGCGACGGCTCGTTGGCGAGCATGCGCAGGAGCAACGGCGTGAGCGGACCCGAGCGCATCGGCGGACGGGTCTCGCCACGCGCGACCTTGTAGAGCAGGCCGAGGTCGTTGGTGCTCTTGCCGAACGGCGGCTCGCCCTCGGTCATCGCGTAGATCGTCGCGCCGAGCGAGAACACGTCAGAGGGCGGCGCGGGGTCGGAGCCGCGCGCCAGTTCCGGCGCGAGGTAGGCGGGCGTGCCGGCGAGCATGCCGGTCTTGGTCA
>JAVXWK010000772.1:0-3105 GCA_032230575.1 Pseudonocardiales bacterium
GCTGCCTTCGCGGCCTCCTGCGCGGCGACCATCAGGCCGCCGTAGAGGGGCGCGCTGCGGCCGGGCTCGTTGGTCTGCACGACGGTGGCCAGGACTCGTTGCCTCAGGACGTCGGCGTGCGCGTGGAGAGCGGGCAGCGCGTCCTCCCACAGCGTCGGCAGGTTCGGCTGGCCACCGACGGACGGGTAGTGCTTCGCGAGGCCCGGCGCGCGCCCTTCGAGCACGAGCCGGTGCACGGCGCCCGCGAACCGCAGACCGGGCATCTGGCCGTCCCGGTCGCGTTCGGAGCCCGCCATGATCTTGGTCGTGACGCCGCCCTGCCTGAGGTCGTCGGCGGCGTCGTCGAGGAGTCGCTGGGTCAGCGGACTGCGGTCGCGGCACACGTCGGCGGCCGCGCCGAACAGCTCGGCAAGCACACCGTTGACGCTAGTGGGCGCACTGTCCCGCGTCATCCGGAGAAAGGTTGATTACGCTGCTGGAATGCCCAGGATTCTGGCGGTGGCAGACGAAGTGGTCGAACAGCTGTGGACCGATCAGGTGTACCAGCACTCTGGCGTCGATCTGATCGTGGCGGCGGGCGACCTGCCCTTCGACTACCTGGAGTTCCTGGCCAACGCGCTGGACAAGCCGCTGGTGTTCGTCCCCGGCAACCACGACGTCGACCTCTCCGGCTACTCGAACGTGCGCGGCCTGTGGACCAAGGCGGGTGTCCCGGTGCGCTGGCCAGGTCCAGCCGGTGCGGTGAACGCGGACGAACGCGTGGTCGACGTCGCCGGCCTGCGCATCGCCGGTCTGGGTGGTTCGATCCGCTACAACAAGGGCCCGAACCAGTGGACGGAACGGCAGCAGGCCCGCCGCGCCCGCCGGGTGTCCCGGCTGGCCGGGTGGCGCAGGCTGCGGGACGGACGTGGCGTGGACGTGCTGCTGACCCACTCGCCCCCTCTCGGCTGCGGCGACGAACCGGACGCGCCGCACCGGGGGTTCTCGTGTTTGCACGGTCTGGTTTCGCGCCTGCAGCCAACGTTGATGTTGCACGGCCACATCCATCCGCACGGCGTGCCGCGGCCGGACCGTTCTCTGGGCACCACGCGCGTGGTCAACGTGGTGGGACACAAGGTGCTGGACACCTCGGGGGTTCGCGATGAGACGTGACACCGGCTTTCCGATCGCCGACGCCGAGAGCGACTTCCTGAGGGCGCGGCGCCGCCAGGTGATGTCGCGGCTGGCGGCCTGGCTGCGCCGCGAGCCGGACGACGTGAACATCATGCTGCCGTTCCACGAGGTCGTGGACGCCCTGGGCATGATGTCCGAGAAACGCCTGGGCCTGCAGTCCATCCGCCTGGACTCGATCGTGGGCAGCGTCGACCGCACCCGCGACTTCGACCGCCGCTTCCGCCCCACCTCTGGCCGCGTCCGCGAGCGCTGGCAACGCCTGGCCCTGGCCGCCCGGCGCGGCGAGAGCGTGCCGCCGATCGAGGTGTACCGGATCGGCGAGCTGCACTTCATCGTCGACGGCCACCACCGGGTGTCCGTGGCGCACGCGCTGGGCCTGTCCGTGATCGACGCCTACGTGACGCAGGTGATCACTCGGATCAACTCCGCCGGGATCCGGTACCGCGGCGACCTGATCGTGAAGGACTACCGGCGCCTGTTCCTGGAGCGCGTGCCGCTGAACGGCGAGGCCCGTGCCGCGGTGGTCCTGTCGGATCCCTGGGACTACGCCGAGCTCGGCGAGCACATCGAGGCCTGGGGCTTCCGCCTGATGCAGGACTCGTGCTCGTTCCTGGACCGGGCCGAGGTCGCGCGCCGCTGGTACGCCGACGAGTACAAGCCGGTCGTGGCGATGCTGCGGCAGGCGGACATGATCGGCGACCGGACCGAGACCGAGGCCTACATGTGGGTGGCGGCGGAGCGCTACCGCCTGATCCGCACGCACCGGTGGGACGCCGAGGTGATCAACGCCGTGCGCGAGGAAACTCAGTCGCACACCCGAGGCCACCGCGGTTAGCGTGCGCCGGTGACTGATCTTGTTTCCGAACGCCTGATCCTGCGCCCGTGGGACGCCTCCGACGTCAAAGCCGTCGTGGAGGGCTCGCGCGACCCGTCGTGGGCAGCCGACTTCCCGGCCGAGGGTGACGGCGTGATCGCCGGTCTCATGGAGTCGAACCCCGCGTGGCTGTCGCCGTTCGGGCACCGCCTGATCATCGAGCGGTCGTCGTCCGAGGTCGTGGGGTCGCTGGGCCTGTTCTGGCCTCCTTCCGAGGGCCGGGTCGAGATCGGGTACGGCGTGGTGCCGTCGCGCCAGGGACGCGGCTATGCCTCCGAGGCCACGGCGGCGCTGACCGAGTTCGCGCTGTCGCTGGACGACGTCGACACCGTGCACGCCAACGTCGAACCGTCCAACCCGGCGTCGGCCCGTGTGCTGGAGAAGGCGGGCTTCAGCCAGTACGACAAGACCGAGGAGCTGATCAGCTACCGGCGCACCGTCAGCTGACCGGCCCGAACTCGCGGTCGAGCACGGCCGGCCAGTCGCCGTGCTCGAGCCCGGTGCCCATGAGCACGTCACGCCAGTCGAGCGCGCTCAGCTCCGCGGCCTGCCAGAGCCTGGCAACACTGCCCTCCGCCGTCAGCACGATGGCGGCGTGGACGCGTTCGACGTCCTGGTTGCCGGTCTCGGCCAGAGCGAGGGCGTCCAGAGCCTCGGACGCGTGCTCACCGAAGTCCCGGGCGATCCGAGCGGCAACCCGTTCGGAGACTCTCACCGAGGCACCACTCGCGGCCCGTCCGGAGCCTCCGGCAGCGGTCGCGCCTGGTCCAGCACCTCGTCCGTGTACTTGTCGAGCAACCGAGTGCCGATCTGTTGTGCGTAACCGAAGATGACCGCCCACAGCAGCAGCGCCGCGGCCGACGGTATCCCGATCAGCCCGCTCGTGACACCGGCTCCCAGCGCGAGAATCCCGACCACCGCGAGCGCCGCACCGAGCATGATCTTGATCAGCGCCTGGTAGCCGATCATCACGTACGGCGAGAGGCTCGGGCGCCTGCGGAGCAGCAGGACCACCGCCGCCAGCACGGCCCCGAACGCCCCCAGCAGCTGGATCAGCC
>JAVXWK010001061.1:0-6538 GCA_032230575.1 Pseudonocardiales bacterium
CGTACTCATGAAGGAGCTTTCTCGGTGGATGCCGAAGCCGCGCACGTGTCACCCGCCCCCTACCGGCCGGGCTACGAGCGGGTGGCCGAGCGGATCCTGGAGCTGATCGCCGAGCTCGAGCTGCGCCCCGGCGACCGCATGCCGACCGAGAACGAGCTCGCCGGGCAGATGGGCACCAGCCGCACGGTGGTGCGGGAGGCCGTGAAGATCCTCTCGGCACTCGGCCGGGTACGCGCGCACAAGGGCCGCGGACTCTACGTGGCCGACGACGAGGGAATGCTGGGATCCCCTCGGTGGGGCGGGTTCTTCCTGCCCACCGACCTCGACCACGTCTACATGCTCTTCGAGTTCCGCCGGGTCCAGGAGGCCGCGGCGGCCAGGCACGCCGCGACCCGCGCCACCCCCGCTGAGCTGCGCGCCATCGAGATCGCCGCCGAGTTGTGCCGGGAAGGCCACGAGACGGAGCAGGCGGCGCTGTTCGACCGCGGCGACGAGGAGTTCCACCTCGCCGTCGCCGCCGCGTCGCACAACCAGTTCCTCGTCGCGTCGGTGCGCGAGGCCCGCCGTCTGCAGCGCCAGTCCAACATCATCGGACTGCGGGGCGCGGTCGGCAGCCACACCGCGGAGGCGGTGCAGGAGCACGCCTCGATCTATCGAGCCATCCGCGACGGCGACGCGGCCGCGGCCGCCGAGGCAGCGGCCGCGCACGTGGACCGGACCCTCGACGACTACCGCCGGGAGATCCAGCGCCGCGTCTTCGGCTGACCTGGACCGGCGTTCCGGATGTGTGCTACAAAACTTCCCGATGTTCGGTGCGATGTATCGCACTGAACCGATGCACTGAAGCATCGAGGGAGCGACGCATGTCCGTCATCGAACGCATGCCTCTGCCGCACACCGAGATCGGGCGACCGGCCCCACGCCGGCGAAGACACGACTTCGCCTAGGCCTTTCCTGTCGCGGCAGACCCTGTCCTCTCACGCGACATCGTGGCGAAACGACACCGCGCCGGACGCACGACGTCCGCCGCGGCACTGAGGTCTGCGTTCGATCAGCCTGGAGGTCCATTGTGGACCAACGGGTGATCTCCCTGTGAACAGAGGAGTTCCTCGATGTCATCCCGATTATCGCCGCTCATCAGACTTTTCGCGGGCGCGGGCGCGACGATGGCACTGGTCGCGGGCGCCACAGCGGGCACGTCACAAGCCGCGGCACAGGGCCCGTGCGACATCTACGCCGCCGGAGGCACCCCTTGCGTGGCCGCGCACAGCACGACCCGCGCGTTGTACGGCTCATACGCCGGTGCGCTGTACCAGGTACGTCGTTCGTCGGACAACACCACGCGTGACATCGGCCTGCTGAGTGCCGGCGGAGTGGCGGACGCGGCGGCGCAGGATTCGTTCTGCACCAACACGACCTGCCTCATCACGATCATCTACGACCAGTCCCCCAGGCACAACCACCTCACCCAGGCACCGCCCGGCGGATTCCCCGGTCCGGCGCCGGGAGGCTACGACAACCTGGCGAACGCGGCCGCGGCACCGATCACGGTCGGCGGGCACAAGGCGTACGGCGTCTTCGTGGCACCGGGAACGGGCTACCGCAACAACAACGCCACCGGCACGGCGACCGGTGACCAGCCCGAGGGCATGTACGCGATCTTCAACGGCACGCACTACAACGGCGGTTGCTGCTTCGACTACGGCAACGCCGAGCGCAACAGCCGGGACAACGGCAACGGCACGATGGAAGCCATCTACTTCGGCAACATCAAGGTCTGGGGCTACGGCACGGGCAACGGTCCCTGGGTGATGGCCGACCTCGAGAACGGGCTCTTCTCCGGTGTCAACGCCGGCTACAACGCCAACGACCCCACGGTGAACCACCGGTTCCTGACGGCGATCATCAAGGGCGAGCCGAACCACTGGGCCATCCGGGCGGGCAACGCGCAGTCCGGCGCCCTGTCCACCTACTACGACGGCAAGCGCCCGAACGTCAACGGGTACAACCCGATGCGCAAGGAAGGCGCGATCATCCTCGGCACCGGCGGCGACAACAGCATCGGTTCCGCGGGCACGTTCTACGAGGGCGTGATGACCTCCGGCTACCCGTCCAACGCCACCGAGGACGCGGTGCAGGCCAACATCACCGCGGCCGGCTACACCACCGGCGGCACGACGGGCACCGGCCCGCTGCACGCGACCGGTGCCGGCAAGTGCCTCGACGGCGCGGCCTCAAGCACCCAGCTGCAGATCCGTTCCTGCACCGGTCAGGCGAACCAGTCCTTCACGCGCACGGCGGAGAACCAGCTGACCGTCAACGTCGGCGGCGCCACGCTGTGCCTGGACGCCAGCGGCGCGGGCACCACCGCGGGCACCAAGGTGATCACCTGGAGCTGCCACGGCCAGGCGAACCAGCAGTGGCAGCTCAACCAGAACGGCACCATCACCGGTGTCCAGTCAGGACTGTGCCTGGACGTCACCGGCGCGTCCACCGCCGACGGTGCCCTGGTCGAGCTGTGGACGTGCAACGGCGGCAGCAACCAGCAATGGGCGCTCGGGTAACCCACCTTCAACGACGAAATCGAGGGTTGCAATGTTCACCAGTCCTCCTCCCCTGCGACGACGAGGAAGATCGGCGCTGGCCGCTCTGACCGCCGCCGGACTCACCGCGGCCACCCTGACGACAGCACTCTCCACACCGGCCACCGCGGCGGCGAGCACGCTCGGTGCCGCGGCGGCGCAGAGCGGCCGCTACTTCGGCGCCGCGATCTCCCAGAGCCACCTCGGCGACTCGGCGTACGTCAACGCGTGGGGCACGGAGTTCAACAGCGTCACGCCGGAAAACGAGATGAAATGGGACACCGTCGAACCCGGCCGCAACCAGTTCAACTTCGGCCCGGCCGACCAGATCGTCAGCCAGGCACGCAGCCGCGGCATGTCGATCCGCGGCCACACCTTCGTGTGGTACCAGCAGATTCCCGGCTGGGTGAGCGGCCTGAACGGCAACGACCTCCGCGCGGCGATCTCGAACCACATCAACCAGGTGGCCGGTCACTGGAAGGGCCAGATCTACGCCTGGGACGTGGTGAACGAGGCGTTCGAGGAGAACGGCACCCGGCGCCAGTGGTTCGTCCAGCAGCGGCTCGGCGACGGATACGTGGAGGAGGCGTTCCGCACCGCCCGCGCCGCCGACCCCAACGCCAAACTCTGTTACAACGACTACAACACCGACGGCGTCAACGCGAAGAGCACCGGCATCTACAACATGGTGCGCGACTTCAAGTCCCGCGGCGTGCCCATCGACTGCGTCGGCTTCCAGAGCCACCTCGGCTCCGGCGCGAACCTGAGCAGCTACCAGGCGAACCTGCAACGCTTCGCCGACCTCGGCGTCGACGTGCAGATCACGGAGCTCGACGTCGGCGGCTCCGGTTCCGGCCAGGCCGCGACGTACCGCGCGGTGGTCCAGGCCTGCATGACGGTGGCCCGCTGCACCGGAATCACGCCCTGGGGCATCACGGACAAGTACTCCTGGCGGTCCGGCGACACGCCGTTGTTGTTCGACGGCAACTACAACAAGAAGCAGGCGTACACCGCAGTGCTCGACGCGCTGAACAGCGGCGGCGGTGGTGGCGGCAATGGCACGCTGCGCTCCGTGTCCGCCGG
The DNA here is from genome assembly GCA_032230575.1 of Pseudonocardiales bacterium. Classification (GTDB taxonomy): domain Bacteria; phylum Actinomycetota; class Actinomycetes; order Mycobacteriales; family Pseudonocardiaceae; genus Lentzea. The sequence continues at coordinate 3,666 of JAVXWK010001061.1, forward strand.
CAAGTGCCTGGACGTGCCGAACTCCTCGACGACAGCCGGCACCCAGCTGCAGATCTGGGACTGCCACAGCGGATCGAACCAGCAGTGGACCCGCGCGGCGTCCGGTGAGATCTCGGTCTACAGCGGCGACTCCAAGCGGTGCCTGGACACCTCCGGCACGGGCAACGGCGCCGGCACGGTCATCGCGAACTGCAACGGCGGCAACAACCAGAAGTGGAACGCGGGCGGCAACGGCACGATCACGAACGTCCAATCAGGACTGTGCCTCGACGTCAACGGCCGCGGCACCGCCAACGGCACCAAGGTGATCATCTGGTCCTGCAACGGCGGCACGAACCAGCAGTGGACCGGCCTGAACGACCCGGACCCAGGCCCCGGTCCCCTGCCGTCTCGTTACTCGTGGAGCTCGAGCCAGCAGCTGATCGCACCGAAGTCCGACTCGACGCACACCATCGCGGGCATCAAGGACCCGACGGTGGTGTTCCACGACGGGAAGTGGCACGTCTTCGCGAGCGTGGCGAACGCGGCCGGGTACAACATGGTGTACCTGAGCTTCGCCTACTGGGCGCAGGCGAGCGCGGCACCGCACTTCTACCTCGACCGGTCGGGGATCGGCGCCGGTTACCGGGCAGCCCCGGAAGTCTTCTACTTCGCGCCCCAGAACCTGTGGTACCTGGTCTACCAGGACGGCAACGCCGCCTACTCGACCAACCCCGACATCGACAACCCAGCCGGGTGGACCGCGCCGAAGCACTTCTACCAGGACATGCCGAAGATCATCAGGGACAACATCGGCAACGGGTACTGGGTCGACATGTGGGTCATCTGCGACGCGGTGAACTGCCACTTGTTCTCGTCCGACGACAACGGTCACCTCTACCGGTCACAGACCTCGGCCGGGAGCTTCCCGAACGGCATGAGCGAACCGGTCATCGCCGCGCAGGACTCGAACAAGTACGCGCTCTTCGAGGCGTCCAACGTGTACAAAGTGGACGGTGCGGACCAGTACCTGCTGATCGTCGAGGCAATCGGGTCGCAGGGCCGGTACTTCCGGTCGTGGACGTCGAGCAGCATCTCCGGGCCGTGGACCGCGCTGGCCGACACCGAGAGCGCGCCACTGGCGGGCGCCGCCAACGTCACGTTCCCCGCCGGCGCGTGGTCCCGGGACATCAGCCACGGCGAGATGATCAGGTCGGGCCGCGACCAGACGCTGAGCATCAGCCCGTGCGGCATGCGCTACCTGTACCAGGGGCGCGACCCCAACTCCGGTGGCGACTACAACAGCCTGCCCTGGCGGCTGGGCCTGCTCACGCAAACCAACTCCCCCTGCTGACCGGCTAGGAGACGAACGTTGTCCAACTCATCAGACGAGGCTCAGCAGGTCCACCGCCGCATCATCCGCCGGCGCACGCTGCTCGGCGGCGGGCTCGCGGCGCTCGCCGCTCCGGCGCTGGGCACGCCCGCTGTGGCTGAACCCGCACCGGGCACACCTGCTCCGGCCGAGACCGCGGCGGCCTGGCCAGACCCGCCCAACGGCTATCCCGAGTGGAACAACAACATCGGGATCTTCCAGGTCAACGCCCAGCCGCCGCACGCGACCTTCATGCCGTACGCCGATCTCCAGCAGGCACTGGCGGCGGACCGCTCGAACTCGCCGTTCCGGCAGGACCTGAGCGGCACCTGGAAGTTCAAGCACGTCAACAAACCCGCGGACCGCGACCTGAACTTCTGGCGCACGGACTACAACGACGGCGGCTGGGCGACGATCCCGGTGCCGTCCAACTGGCAGCTGCACGGCTACGACAACCCGATCTACGTCAACGTCACCTACCCGTGGTGGGGCGGCAACGGCCAGAACGAGAACGCGCAACCGCCGTTCGCACCGCAACGGGTCAACCCGGTCGGCCAGTACCGGACGACGTTCACGCTTCCGCCCGCGTGGCAGGGGCGCCGGGTCCACGTCCACTTCGAGGGCGTCAAGTCCGGGTTCTACCTGTGGGTCAACGGCACCAAGGTCGGCTACCGCGAGGGTTCGTACACGCCGTCGGAGTTCGACATCACCGACAACGTCCGCGCGGGCTCGAACCTGATCGCGGTCGAAGTCTTCCGATACCCGGACGGGGACTGGCTGGAGGACCAGGACATGATCCGGCTGTCCGGCATCTTCCGGCCGGTGTTCCTCTACTCGCTTCCGGCCGTGCACCTGCGCGACTTCACGATCACCACACCGTTGCGGGACAACTACACCAACGCCGACCTCGGTGTCGCGGTGGTCCTGCGCAACAGCGGTGGGCAACAGCCGGGCACGTTCTCCGTGGAAACCCAGCTGTACGACCAGAACCGGCAGCCGGTGTGGCCGGAACCGTTGCGCACGGCGGTGAACTCGCCGTCGCCCGGCCAGGAGGCGACCGGGCGCGGCTCGAAGGCGGTGCAGGGGCCAAGGCTCTGGTCCGCCGAGCACCCGAACCTCTACACGGCGGTGCTGTCGCTGAAGGACCCGGCGGGCACGGTGATCCAGACCGTGTCGGCCAGGGTCGGCTTCCGCGAGTTCGCCCTCAAGAACGGGCTCATGCGGATCAACGGCCAGCCGGTGTCGTTGCGCGGCACCAACAGGCACGAGATGCACCCGGACCGCGGCGCGGCGCTGACCCGTGCGGACCTGGTCCGCGACATCACGGTGATGAAGCAGCTCAACATCAACTCGGTGCGCACGTCGCACTACCCGAACAACGCGGTGTGGTACGACCTCGCCGACGAGTACGGGCTGTACGTCGTGGACGAGGCCAACCTGGAGACCCACGGGATCCGCGACAACTACCCCGACTCGAAGGCGGACTGGGCTCCGGCCGTGCTGGACCGCGCCGCGCAGATGG
>JAVXWK010001087.1:0-15173 GCA_032230575.1 Pseudonocardiales bacterium
CTGCTGGCACGCGCGTGGGACGAGAACGCCGACCCGTTCACCAACGCCGTCCGGATCACCGTGTCGGCGCTGCGCAAGCGGCTCGGCGAGCCGTGGATCATCGCGACGGTGCCGGGCGTCGGCTATCGGATCGACACGTGACCCGGCGACCCGAACCCAGCACCCACACCCCGGCCGCCCAGACTCAGCTGCCGGATCGCCCCGTGCCCCGGCGTCCCGGACTCAGCGCCCACGCCCCGACCGCCCAGACTCAGCCACCGAATCGCCCCATGACCCAGCGACCCGAACCCAGCACCCACGCCCCGACCGCCCAGACTCAACCGCCGGATCGCCCCGTGCCCCGGCGTCCCGGACTCAGCGCCCGCCTCAAGCTCACCCTCAGCTATGCCGCCGTAGTCCTCGTCACCGGCGCGGTGTTGCTGGCCGTGGTGTGGATGTACCTGCTGCGCTACGTGCCCGACACCGAGCAGGGCCTGCTCGGGATCTCGCCCAACCAGTACCTCCTCTCGCGCATCTTCGGCAAGGCGGCCGCCGTCGCGCTGGCCTCGTTGCTCGTGGTCGGTCTTGCCGGAGGATGGTTCCTCGCCGGACGGATGCTGGCGCCGCTCAGGCAGCTCGCCGACGCGGCACGGCTGGCGTCGGAAGGCGAACTGTCGCACCGCGTCCGGCTGCCTGGCCGCACCGACGAGTTCCGCGAACTGGCCGACGCGTTCGACACCATGCTCGAACAGCTCGAGTCGCACGTCGCCGAGCAGCGACGGTTCGCCGCCAACGCCTCCCACGAGCTGCGCACCCCGCTCGCGATCACGCAGTCGCTCCTCGACGTGGCCCGCAAAGAGCCCACGCCCGAGCTCATCGAGCGCCTGAACGTCGTGAACAGGCGCGCGATCGACCTCACCGAGGCGCTCCTGCTGCTCAGCCGCACCGGCACCTTCACCCGTGCCGAGGTCGACCTCTCGCTGCTCGCCGAGGAAGCCGCCGAGACGCTGCTGCCGTTCGCCGAGAAACGCGAGATCACGCTCGACGTCTCCGGAGACGCCACTCAGACCGCCGGGTCCGCTGAGCTCCTCCTGCGAATGGTGACGAACCTCGTCCAGAACGCGATCGTGCACAACATCGACGGAGGCTCCGTCGATGTCCGCACCTCGCGGCTGCCCGGCGAGACGGTGCTGCGGGTCGAGAACACGGGGAAACCTCTCGCCGCAGACCTCGTGCCGACTCTCACCGAGCCGTTCCAGCGCGGAGCCGAACGCACCCGTACCGGCGAGCACGCCGGCGCGGGCCTCGGCCTGGCCATCGTGGCGAGCGTCGTCCGCGCCCACGACGGAACCCTGGATCTCAAGCCCCGCCCGGCAGGCGGGCTCGTCGTCACGGTGCGGCTGCCCCGTGTCACACGTCCCGGCCCGCTCCTGCCGCCGGAACCGCGGTGAACGTGCGCGGCGGCCCGAACCCTTGCGAGGCAAAGGCTTCGAACACGGCCCGTTCGACGTCCGCCCGGATCTCCGCCGGTACCAAGGCGATCGCGGAACCGCCGAACCCGCCGCCGATCATCCGCGCACCCAGCGCACCGGCCTCCTCGGCGGCTGCCGCGGCGACGTCCAGCTCCGGGCAGGACACCCGGTAGTCGTCGCGCAGGCTCGCGTGCGAGGCGCTCAGCAGCGGGCCGATCTCCGCGTACCGGTTTTCCCTGAGCAGCTCAACGGTTTCCAGCACCCGTGCGTTCTCGGTGATCACGTGCCGGACGAGCGGCCGCAGTTCCTCGGGCAGCCCTGCCTCGGTCTCCAGGTCGCGCACGGCGGCCACGCCGCGCAACCGGGCGGCTTCCTCGCAGCCCGCGCGCCGTTCGGCATACCCGGACTCCACCAGCGAATGGCTCACGCGGGTGTCGATCACGAGCACTTCCAGCCCGTACCGAGCCGCGTCGAACGGCACCTGCTCCTGCTGTCCCGACCGCACGTCCAGGAACAACGCGTGCGCCTCGGTGCAGCACAGCGACGCCGTCTGGTCGAGCAGTCCGGTCGGCGCGCCCACGAAGTCGTTCTCGGCCTGCTGCACCCACTTGGCGATGTCACTCGTGGACGCTTCCACACTGGCCAGACCCAGCAGCGCCAACGCGGTCGCGACCTCCAGCGAGTGCGACGACGACAGGCCCGACCCGTGCGGCACGTCCCCGGCGATCACCAGGTCCGCGCCTTCAGAGATCCCCTGCTGCCGCAACACCCACGCGACACCGGCGGGATACGCGGCCCAGCCCTGCACGCCACCAGGTCCCAGCGAACTCACGCGCAGCGGTGGCGCGGTCACGACCTCGCCGTCGACGACGCTCGCGAGGGTGATCACGCCGTCCTCACGCGGCGCCGCGGCCACCCAGGTGCGCTGCGGGATCGCGAACGGCAGCACGAACCCGTCGTTGTAGTCCGTGTGCTCGCCGATGAGGTTCACCCGGCCCGGCGCCGACCACACCCCGGCCGGGGCGACGCCGTGCAGCCGCGCGAAAGCCTTGGCCGTGCTGTTCGATCCTGTTGACTTCATACCGCCCGTTCCACGCCGCGTCGGAGCAAGTGCTCACGCGAGGATGACCTAGATCCACGAGAAAGACAATGTTGATTCTTGATTGAAAACGTTGAGTACCGTTAGCCTCTGGTTTCCCGAAGGAGGTCCCCGCCGTGCTGCTCGAAGCACTCTCGTTCTCCGTACCTCTGGGCGACCCGGTGCCGCTGCTCGACAAGCCCGAGCAGTGGGGCACCTGGCACCACCACGAGCACCCGCCCGCACTCGACGGCCGGATGACGTTGCTGCGCACCATCATCAGCGCACCGCACGCCGCCGTGCTGCGGTTTCGCGAGATCGGCGACCGCACGTCGGTGTTCCTGGACGGCCAGCCCGTCGGCGTCCTGCTGAGCGAGCTCAACGACCGCGCGCTGTCCCTGCGCGACGCGAACGGCGAGCTGACGATCTTCGTCGAGGACCTCGGCGGCGGCACCGGCCTCGCCGGCGTCACCCTCGACGGCAGGCCCGTCACCGGCTGGGACGTCATGCCGCTGCACCTCGGCCGGCCGGTCACGGTGCGGCCGGACCGCAACGTCCCGGTGAGCGGGCCGGTGTTCCGCCGCGCCACGTTCGTCCACGACGAACCGGGCGAGCTGGTCCTCGACACCTCGGCGTGGGGCTGCGGGGTGGTGTGGATGAACGGGCACGATCTCGGCCGCTACTGGTCCCGCACTCCCCGGCCGCTGCACGTGCCCCGCGAGGCGCTGAAGGCGGGCGTCAACGAGCTGGTCGTGCTCGAGACCGGGGTGCCGGCCGACCACACCGCGAGGTTCCACGCCTAGCCGATCGGACAGTCCCTCGGCCGGAAGGTGGAGAGCGAGCGGCACCCGTTCCTCCTACGATCGCGATCATGCCTGGCTATCGCCGTCACTGGCTCGTCGCCGCACTGGTCGTCGCCGTGTTCGGCCTCCAGGTCGTCTACGCGGAGCCGCTCTCCGGCTCGCCGTGGCCGAAGCTCGCGGTCACCGCGGTCGTCGTCACGGGGGCGGCCTTCGCACATCACCACGTGATCGCGACGGTGTGTGCGTGCGCGGCCATCGTCGCCCTCGCCCTGATGGCTCCCGACCCGTGGGACGCTTCCCACATCTGGATCGGCGGCCTCGCCGGGGTCCTGCGGCTCGAACAGATGCCGATGTCCGTCCCCGAAGGCGTGGCGGCGGTGGCGCTGGTCGTGGTGCTGGTGTGGACGGCGCCTCCGGTGACCGCCGCGCTGTGCACAGCAGCCCTGTTCGCCGTCTGCGTGTTCGCGACGTACGTCCGCACGGTCCAGTACATGCTTCCCGTCGCTGTTCCGAGCGTCGTGCTCGTGGCGGTCACGGCGGCGTGCGTCGGGTACCTGCTGCGAATCCGGGACCGGACGCAGGCTCAGCTGGCCGCCGCCGCGGACGAACGGGCGCGCCGCGAGGAACGGCTGGACATGGCGCGGGAGCTGCACGACGTCGTGGCCCACCACGTCACCGGGATGCTGGTGCAGGCGCAGGCCGCGGCCGTGGTGTCCGAAGGGGACAAAGATGCGGCGTGCGGGATGTTGCCCGGCATAGTGAACGGCGGCACGGACGCGTTGGGGGCGATGCGCGCGATGGTGCGGGCGTTGCGCGACGCCGAGGCGACGCCGGGCACGAGCGACCTCTCGGCGGATCTCAAGGCTCTGGTGGAGAAGTCGGGACTGCCAGTGCGGACGAACATCGAGCTGCCGTCGGACGTGCGGCCGGAACTGGGACGATCGGTGTTGAGGCTGGTGCAGGAAGCGTTGACGAACACCCGGAAGCACGCGCACGACGCCACCAGCGTGGAGGTGGACGTGCGGCTGACCACGACCGCCGTGTTGCTGTCCGTTGTGGACAACGGCACGACGAGGCCCACGCACTCGGGCGGCTTCGGGCTGGTGGGCATGCGGGAACGGGTGAGCGAGCTGGGCGGCCGGTTCTTCGCCGGTGCCACCGGTGAGGGCTGGCTCGTGACGGCCGAGCTGCCGCTGGCGGTGCGCGCGTGATCTCCGTGCTGATCGCCGAGGACCAGGAGATGGTCCGGACGGGCTTCCGGCTGATTCTCGAGGCACACCAGGACATCACCGTGGTCGCGGACGTCGCGGACGGCATCAGCGCGGTCGAACGAGCCCGCGCGCTGAACCCGGACGTGTGCCTGGTCGACGTGCGGATGCCCGGCCTGGACGGGCTCGAGGTCACGCGTCAGCTCGCCCCGCACACCCGCATCGTCGTCGTCACCACGTTCGACACGGACGAGGTGCTGCACAAGGCGCTGGACCACGGCGCGTACGGGTTCCTCACCAAGGACGCGAGCCCGGCGCTGCTCGCCGAGGCGGTCCGCTCAGCGGCGCGCGGGGACCTGCTGGTCTCCCCCTCCGTCGTGCTGCGGGTGCTCGGCCGCCGCGCCCCGAAGGCGCCCGACGCGGACGCGGGCCTGCTCACCGACCGCGAGATCGACGTCGTGAAGCTCGTCTCGCGCGGGCTGAGCAACGGCGAGATCGCCGCCGAGCTGCACCTCTCGGTGTCGTCGATCAAGTCCTACCTCGCGTCGGTGCAGGCGAAGATCAGCGCGCGCAACCGGGTGGAGGTCGTCGCCTGGGCGTTCCGCGCCCACGTGGTGTCCGGTTGACCTCGGCCGAACGGCTGATGCGCACCATCTTCGCTGCCTGATGGGCCAGCGGTTCACGGCCTCCAAGCCGATCTGACACACCCCTCCCGACCAGCACTCTCGTCCACATCGGACAGTTCGACGAGAGGTGCGGTCCCGCGATGCGATCAACGCTGCACAGCGTGCTCTACCTGGCTTTCGCGGGATTCGCGCTCATCACGGCGCTGTCCTCGGAGTTCTACTGCTACCGCGTGTGGGGCATGTTCGCCGTGGTCGCCTACCTGGGCGCCGGAGCCTTCTCGGTGTTCAGCGACAAGCTGGCTCTCTGGCTCGCGCTGGGCCTCGGTTCCGCCGCTCCGCTCGGCGTGCTGATCTTCCACCGCGACGCCGCCGCCGAGGACTTCACGGCAGCACCGTGGACGTGGAGCGCGCAGCCGGACGTGTGGGTGATCGAACGCTCCGCCCGCCTGCTGCTCGCCCACGGCACGCCGTACGTGGACGTGACGGCGCTCGGCAGGGCGCCGGACGTGAACGACTACACCCCGTACGGCCCGCTCATGCCCGTGTTCGGCCTGCCCAGGGCGCTGTTCGGCGACTCCCCGCTCACCGACGCCCGGATCATGTTCGCGCTGGTCGCGGTCGCCGCCGTGGTGCTGAGCCTCCGGCTGCTGGGCCGGCCGCGCATCCCCGTCCTCGCCGCTCAGCTCGCCGCCGTGGGCCCGTTGACGCTGCTGACCATGACCACGTCGGGCGAGGACGTGGCAGTGCTCGCGCTGATCGCCCTCACCGCGACGCTCGTGATCACGAAACGCCACGGCTGGGCGGCAGTGGTCGCCGCGGCCGTGGTCAGCATCAAGCTCATCGCGCTGCCCGCGATCGTCGTGCTCGTCCTGTTCATGTTGGGGCGCAAGCACATCGCGATATTCGCCGCCGCGTTCGCCGGGTTCAACCTGCCGGTGCTGCTGGTCGATCCGGGTGCCTTCGTCGAGCACGCGATCCGCTTCCCGACGGGTGGCGCGCAGGTCACCTCACCGGCGTCGAGCCCGTTCCCCGGCCACCTGCTCACCGAACTGGGCGCCGCCGGGCACGTCGCCGCGCTCGCGTTGCTGGTCGTGGCGGGCCTCGCCGTGGTGGCGTGGCTGCTCATGCGCCGTCCCGTCACCGTGGCCGACGCGTTCTGGCGGGTGGTCGTCGGGATGGGCGCGGCGATCCTGCTGATGCCGGCCAGCCGGTTCGGCTACCTCGTCTACCCGGTGGCGTTGATCGGCTCGGCGGTGTTCTTCTCCTCCGTCGAGCGGGTCCGAGCGCCGCGCAGCACCACCGCGACCACCACGAGGGTGACCAGCGCGAACGCCGGATAGGCCCAGCCGATCGCGGACAGCCAGCCGGGGCGGCTGATCGTCCAGATCGTCGGCTGGAAGTCCAGCTGGAACGAGATGAGGTCGAAGAACATGACCGGCACCCACAGCACCAGCAACGTGTTCCGCGCCCACGGAGCGATCTTCGCGTGCACCAGCCAGATCAGCAGCGGCGCAACCCACACCCAGTGGTGGTCCCACGAGATCGGCGACAGCAACAGCCCGAGGAACTGCACCGTCAGCACGCCGATCAGCGCGTCGCTCGCCCGCACCGCCGCCCGCAGCGCGATGAGCGCCAGCACCACCGAGATGACCGCCGCGATGATCCACGGCCAGGACATGCCCACGTCGTAGCCGAGCGTCCGGGACAACGCTCCGCGCAGCGACTGGTTGTGCGCGGTCGCGATCGGGCCGACCCGGTCCGCGGCACCCAGCAGTTCGAACCAGTACTTCTTGGACTGGTCGAAGTCCACCAGGAAGCCGAGGCCGACGCTCACGGCGAACGCCACGAACGACCACACCGCGGCCGCCCACCGCTTCGTGGCGAGGAAGTACAGCCCCGAGATCGCCGGGACGAGCTTCACGCCGGCAGTGAAACCGATACCGGCACCGGCGAGCTTGTCGCTGCGGGCCACCATCGCGGCCAGCATGATCCCCGCCAGCACCAGGTTGATCTGGCCGAACTGGAAGGTGTGGAAGACCGGCATCATCCACAACAGCACCGCGGTCCACAAGATCGACCGCCGCCGCCACAGCTTCGCGTCGACCGTCCAGGACTCGCCCGCGACCAGCCGAAGCGCCACCCGCACGATCCAGTACAGGCACAGCAGCGAGATCAGGCGCCAGGTCCACTGCGCGAGGCCCCAGAACATCCACGTCATCGGCAGGAACACCAGCGCACCGAACGGCGGGTAGGTGAACGGGAGCGGGAAGTCGGGCGGCGAGAACGGCGAGAACACCTGGTACAGGTCGCCTTCGAGCACGTGCGGCGCGAGCACCCAGTACACGCGCAGGTCGAGCGTCTCGTTGCCGAAACCGCTCACGATGACGACGACGCGCACCGCGATCGAGAGCAGGAGGATCCAGGGCGCCAGTGCGAGCAGGCGCCTTTCGAACTTCACAGCGCCACCTCGGTGCGTTTTTCCGTCTTCAACAGCGTGGGCGCAACCGCGAGGGTGACCAGCCCGAGCGCCGGGTAGACCCAGCCGAGCAGGGCCAGCGGCCACGGCCTCGGGATCTCCCAGATGGTCGGTTGCATGTAGATCAGGAACGAGATGACGTCCGAGGCGACGACGACCACCCACGCCACCGCGAGCCACGTGCGGACGCGGTGCTGCACGCCGTAGACCATCCACAGCACGGCCGGGATGATCCACAGCCAGTGGTGGCTCCACGAGATCGGCGAGACGAGCAGCCCGAACATCTGCACGACGACCACGGCGGCGAGGGTGTCCTCGGCCTTGATCGCGGCACGCAGCGCGAACCACGCCAGGACGGCCGACACCGCGACGGCCAGCAGCCAGGGCCAGCCCATCTTGACGTCGTAGCCGAACGTGCGGGACAGCGCGCCGCGCAGCGACTGGTTGATCGCCGACCCGACCGGCCCGACCCGGTCGGCCGCGCCGAGCAGCTCGAACCAGTAGCGCCACGAGTCCTTCGCGGTCACCAGGAAGCCCAGCGCGACGGTGATCGCGAAGCCGATGCCCGACCACAGCGCCGCGATCCACTTGCGCGCCGCCAGGAAGTACAGGACGGAGATGCCCGGCGTCAGCTTCAGGCCGATACCGGCGCCGACTCCGAGGCCCGCGGTGATCTGGCGCGTCGCGACCATCGCCGCGAACACCCCGGCGACGAGCGGCAGGTTGATCTGGCCGAAGTCGAGGGTCTTGCGCACCGGCTCGAACCACAGCGACACCGCGGTCCACAGCAACGCCCGGCGCTGCCACGTGACGTCGTAGTCCTGCCCGGCCTTGCTCGCCAGCAGCTTCAGCGCCGTGCGCACGAGCCACCACAGGCAGAACAGCGACAGCACCTGCCACACGATGCGCGTGACGATCCACGGCAGCGCGGACAGCGGCAGGAACGTCAGCGCCGCGAACGGCGGGTAGGTGAACGGCAGCGGGAAGTCCGCCGTGAACGGCATGTTGATGTCGTAGAGCTGGTCGCTCAGGACGTTCGGAGACAGGCTCCAGTACACCTTGAGGTCGATCATGCCCCAGTTCGCGGGGTTGCCGAGCTTCCAGGCGTAGATGCCGAGCGACAGGCAGAGCAGCAGCGGGGCGAACCTGAGCAGCCGGTTCTCGAGCTCAGCCACCCGTGCCTCCGACCAGCTCCGACGGCGTCGTCACCGGCTCTGGTTCCTTCACCGGCCGCGGTGCCAGGAGCGTCCTGGCGACCCACACGCCGACCGCCATGGTGGCGGCGAGGTACGGCCACCACACCCAGGGGTTCATGTTGTCGTAGGTCCAGCGCCAGACGACCGTGCCGTCGGGCAGCGTGATCAGCACCATCCACACCGAGATGCCGCCCAGCACGGCGACGCCGCGGTTGCTCCACGCGAACGCGGCGCCCAGCGCCAGCGCCCAGGTGAGGTACCAGGGCAGCACGGACGGAGCCAGCAACGACGCGGCGAGCAGGGCCAGGGTCGCGCGCTTGATCGCGTCCACCCCGCCTTCCCTGGCGAGCCACCACTGCCGGACCAGGACCACGGCGAGGGCGACCATGCCGAGCACGCGGAAGACGCCCAGGAACCCTTCACGGGTCCAGCCGGGGATGTGCGTGCCGATCGAGTAGAAGAGGATCTCCGCGGCCGCACAGGGCAGCGAAAGCCACGTCAGCAACGGGGTCTGCGACTTCAGCACGCCGATCCAGCCGAGGCCGACGCCCGCGATCATGCTGGCCGCCCCGAAGACGATCACGAAGACCGCGCCGCCCACACCCGCGGCCACCAGGAAGCGGTGCCGCGCCGAGCCGGTCAGCCGCGCCGCCCACACCCAGACGAGGAAGGGCGCGACCAGGAGTGCCGTCGCTTTCACCGCGACGGCCAGAGCTATGAAGGCGAACCCGCGCAGATGCATGCCGTCGAGCACGAACACCACGCCGACGGCCATCAGCCCGACCATCAGGATGTCGTTGTGCACGCCGCCGATGCCCAGCGCCAGCACCACCGGGTTGGCCGCCGTGAGCCACATCGCGACGCCCGCGCGGCCGCCCAGGTGCTTGACGAGACGGGGAATGGCCCAGATGAGCATCGCGAGACCGCCGAGCACGGCGATCCGCATGACGATCGCGCCGAGGATGACGTTGTCACCCGTCAGGCGGACGGTGACCTTGCCCAGCATCAGGAACAGCGGCCCGTACGGCGACGGCGTCTCCTGCCAGAGGCCCGCGACGTTGCCCCGCAGCGGCAGGTCGAGCACGGCCGCGCCCTTGCTGTACGGGTCGAACCCGCGCAACGCCACCGCGCCCTGTGCCAGGTAGCTGTAGACGTCCCGGCTGTACAGCGGAGGCGCGATGATCAGCGGTGTGGTCCACGCCGCGGTGGCCATCGCCACCGTGCGGCCGCCGGCCTCACCCGCGAGCACCATGCGGCCGAGCCGCACCCACGACAGCACCATCAGCCCGAGACCGACGAACAGGACCATGAACGCGAGGTCGTGGCCGTGGCCGTACCTGATCGCGTTGAGCACGGTGCCGCTGAGCAGCGGGTCCCTGCGGACGATCGCGCCCGCGCCCAGCCCACCGACGGTGAGCATCGCGGCACCGATGACGCCAGGCCACAAGATACGTCGCGGAATTCGCCGGAATAGTCCCAGCCATACGTTCACAACCGGATCCACCCTCTATGAACACGCTCTCTATCCCGTGCGGCGTGCGCCACTGCAACACCTATCGCACCGGGGCCAGTGCAAACGGATTCCAAATGGAACCGGCTTTGTGGAGTTTATCAGAAGATCACGAAGGGGCTCGCAGGAGGGCCTGCCGAACGGCGTAAGCCTCCTCGTCGAGCAGCTCACGGGCCCTCGCCTCCCAGTCGGCGTCGACGCGGAAGCTGTCGCCGCGAAAGCGAGGGAAGACGTGCAGGTGGAAGTAGAAGATCTCCTGGAAAGCCGCCTCGCCGTCCGCGAGGAACACGTTCACACCCTCGCACCGCAGGTCAGAGCGCCGCAGCGCACGGCCTATCCGGTGCCCGAGGCGCCACACGTGCGCGCTCGTGTCCTCGTCGAGGTCTTCCAGGCCTTCGGCGTGCTTGCGCGGCACGACCAGCACATGCCCTGGCGTCACCGGGTTCAGATCCATGAACGCGACCGCTGTGTCGTCCGCGTGCACCACGCTCGCCTCCGCCTCACCTGCGACGATCGCGCAGAAGACGCATCCCGGGTGTTGATCCACATCGCAAGCGTAGGTACTCCGAGAGTTTTCCGCGCCGTTACACAGCCGAGTACCCAGGAATCGGGACGCATCACACTTTCGGGCAGATTCCGCGCGGCTCAGTGCTTGATGTCGTCGAGCCGGACGAGCTGTGCTCTTGGATACTTCCGGCCCGCCATCGGCACGGGCGACCCGGTGAACGACACGGGCGTCCCCGCCAGCAGCAACGTCAGCCCCTCCGGCAGGTCGTCGCGTGACACGAACCACGACCCGCCGCGGCTGTCGGTGATGAAGCCGTGCGACTCCCCCGACCGCCACGTCGACACGGTGCCCTTGCGCCTTCCTCTGGGCGTGCCCACCGGCGACGCCACCGCCTGCGACGACCGCACGAACGGGTTCTTGAGCGGATATTCGGGCAGGTCACTCGGCGCGAACAGCGCGTCGAAACCCGGCGTGAACGGCGTCGCGGCCCTGAGCGGCGCGGCCGTGCGCGGGGTCCAGGCGGGCGCCTTCTCGATCGTTTTGACGTCGACCACCGGCACGACCACGTGCACGCCGCGCGCGGTCAGCCTGGTGACGAGCGGGGCGAAGTCGGCGTCGCCGGTGAGCAGCACGACCCACTGCAACGGCACGGTCGTGGCCTTGTCCCACGCCTCCAGGGCGAGCTGGACGTCGACACCCTTCTCCTTGCCGCCGTGCAGCGGCAGGTCGTGGCGGGTGATGCCGGCGGCGGTCAGCGCGGCGTCGAAGGACGCGGCCGGTGTGTCGATGCGGCCGCGGACGTAGTGCGCCTCGGAGACCACGCAGTCGTCGAGCGGGCGGCTCGTCTCGGTGTGGACGAACCAGCGGAGGGCGTCGTGCAGGCCGTCCAGCGAGATGCGCGCGGCCCGCTGGTGCGCGGTCGCGTAGAAGTCGCTGAGGTACGCGAACCACGTGCCGTCGTAGAACACGCCGATGCGGACGATCTTCCCCATCGGACTGACATTACCCGGCCGGAGAGGCTCGCTCTCCGGCCAGGCCCAGGTCAGCGGCGGTACACCCCCGACTCGGTTGCCAATCTCAGGAGGTGACGCGAACGTCCGCGACGGCTCCTCTCCAGAAGTCGGCGTTCTGCCCGCCCCACTTGGCCCGTCCGACCGCCAGCGCGCCGGTGCTCGGGATCGCCGGACCGGCCGGTGCCGTCGCGACCAGCGCGCCGTCGACGTGGAGCCGGATCTCATCGCCGGCGCGCTCGCCCTTCAGCTGGTACCAGCGGCCGAGCTCCGGCGTGATCTCGTAGCGGGCCCGGTTGCCGCCGGGCGTGCTGAACGCGAACGCGCCCTGCCCGTACTGCAGGTAGAAGGGGTTCTCCTGCTGCCGGCCGTCCTGGCTCACGGCCGTCACGTAGTTGCCCGGCAGCTCGTCGAGACGCACCCGTGCGGACACCGTGTAGTCGCCGGTCGTGTCGACGACCGGGCCGTACGTCTCCGCCGAGCCGTTCGCGAACTCCAAGGCGCCGTTCTTCCACGTGGCACCGGTCGGGCTCAGCATCAGCGAGTTGCCGCCGCCGCTGGAGTCCTTGGCCGTGGTTCCCTTGTTCTCGTCGAGCTTCCACTCGCCGTGCCCCGCGTAGGGGTACGGCTTGCCGGAGTTCGCGCCCGCGTCGATCACCCGCTTGTTGATCTCGCGGACCGGACCCGGATCGACCTTGATGCGCTTGCGGTCGTAGGTCCACAACCCGTTGAGCTCGTTCTCCAGGTCCGTGACCTGCGTGTACACCGACGCGGACAGCTCGTCGCGCGCCTGCCCGAGGTAGAACGTGCGGGTGTTGTCGACGTACTTCGCCGTCAGCGCGGCCTTGTCCGTCACACCGCTGTAGATGTTCGCCGGCGCTCCCGGCCACTGATGGCCCGGCGTGCGCAGTGTGAACCCGCCGTGCTCGCCGTCCATCACGACGCGTTTGCCGTCCGGTCGTGCCGGGTCGGTGTTGTTGTAGTCGTGGTGGTCGATGACGTCGCCCTTGCCCGAGTCCCCCTTGGAGGCACAGCAGTTCACGCCGCTGTGCGCGTTGACGATCCGGCTCGGGTCGGCGGCCTTGACGCTGTCGGTGATCTGGCCGGTGACGGTCTTGTCCCACTCGCCCCAGCCCTCGTTGAACACGATCCACGCGAAGATCGACGGCGAGTTGTGCAGCTGCTCCATCATCTCGCGGTTCTCGTTCAGGAACGCCTGCTGCGCCACGGGGTTGTTGCCGTCTTCAACGGACACGAAGTCCTGCCACACCAGCAGCCCCAGCCGGTCCGCGTGGTAGTACCAGCGGGCCGGTTCGCCCTTGATGTGCTTGCGGACCGAGTTGAAACCGAGGTCCTTCTGCGCCTTCAGGTCGAACACCAGCGCGTCGTCGCTGGGCGCGGTGTTCAGTCCGTCCGGGAAGAAACCCTGGTCCAGCATCATCAACGAGAAGATCGGCTTGCCGTTGAGCGTGAGCTTCTTCTGCCCGTTGACTTCCGTGACGCCGGTGGAGCGCATGCCGAAGTAGCTCTCGACCTTGTCCGCGCCGAGCTTGATCTCCAGCTGGTACAGGTACGGGTCGTCCGGCGTCCACAGGTGCGGGTCGGGCACCGGGAGCTCGAGGGCGGTGTTCGCGGGTCCGGTGACCGTGCCGACCTGCTTGCCGCGCGCGTCCTTCGCGATCGCCGTGACCGGGGTGTTCCCGGCGGACCTGACGGTGAGGGCCAGTGAGTTCGTGGTGAGGTCCGGCGTCATCTTGACGTCGTCGATCCCCTTGTCCGGCACCGGTTCCAGCCACACCGTCTGCCAGATTCCGGACGACGGCGTGTAGAAGATGCCACCGGGGTCGCGGGACTGCTTGCCCTTCGGCTGGTTCGGCCCGGTCGTGTCGGTGACGGCGACGACGATCTCCTGCTCACCGCGCTTCAACGCATCCGTGACATCCGCGCTGAACGCCGTGTAACCGCCGGAGTGCTCGGCGACCAGCTTGCCGTTCACCCACACCTTGGCCTCGTGGTCGACCGCGCCGAAGTTGAGCTTCACCCGCTGCCCCGACCAGTCGCGCGGGACGCTCACCGTGCGGCGGTAGAACATGTGGTCCTCGTGCCGCTCCAGCCCGGAGAGCTGCGACTCGATCGGGAACGGCACGATCACGCGTTCCTTCAGTCGCCGGCCGAACACCGGCTGCTCGCCCGCCTTGGCTGCCGCGAACTCCCACGGCCCGTTGAGGGTGAGCCACTTGTCGCGTTCCAGCTGCGGCCTCGGGTACTCCGGCAACGGGTTGCGCGGGTCGGCCTTCTCGCCCCACGGCGTCCTGAGCCGCTGCTTGGACGAGTTCGCCACCGTCCGCGCGGTCTTCTCCACCTTCTTGCCGCCCACCGCGAGCTGTCCCCCGCCGTCGTAGAAGAGCCGGACCCGTTGGCTCTTCAGCACTCTCTCACTCAACCGCACCGTGAGCCGGTTGCCTCGTGCGGTGATCACGTCGACCGGCATGGCCGTCGCGTCCACGTCGACTCGCAGATGCGCCTTCAGGTCGGCGACGTTCGTGACGCGCCCGCCGAACTCCGCCGTCAGCACCCGCCCGTCGTCCGAAACGGCAGCGGTCCGCGGCACCACCTGGAAGTCGGCGGGCGGTGTGAACGCCGACTCCGGCACGACCTGCTTCGGCGTTCCTGCGCCCGACCAGCGCAGGAACATGTTGGCGCCACCCGTGTCCTGGAACATCTCCAGCCGGAAGTCGTACTGCCGTCCCGCGGCGAGCGTGACCGGCGCGCTGGTCTGCTCGCGGTCCCAGTCGCCCACCCAGTGGTCGATGACGGGCTTGCCGTCCACGAGCAACCGGAACCCGTTGTCCCCGATGGCGTAGAACGTGTAGTCGCCCGTCCGCGGCACGGCGATGCTGCCGGTCCAACGAGCGGTCGTGTGCTCGGTGCGGCCCGCCAGGAACCCGAACACCGACGTCAGGTCCGGGTGGTTCACCTCGGCGTCCAGCACGGTCCCGGCCAGGGTCGCGAAGTCCCGCGCACCCGGCGCCGACATGCTGAAGTACTCGCCCTTCAGGCCGTGCACGGGCTCGGCGGCGCCCGCGGGTGGTGTGCCGGGCGCGACGCCCAGCGCCAGCAGCAGCGCGACGAGTACGGGGGCGGCTTTTCTCATCGGCGAGGTTCCCCTTCGTTTTTTACAACGTTGTAAGAGCGCTCCCATAGATCCACGCACACGCTTCGGAGGCCGGACTACCTCCGATCGGAGGTATCGGCCATGTCAAACAGGACAAGTTCGGTCACGCTGTGAGAGCGCGTCCACCGCTCG
>JAVXWK010001104.1:0-4360 GCA_032230575.1 Pseudonocardiales bacterium
ATGACGCTCGACGGTGTGGTGCAGAGCCCGGGGCGCGCCGACGAGGACACCGGCGGCGGTTTCGCGCACGGCGGGTGGGCCGCCGCCTACAGCGACGAGGTGCTGGCCGCCGAGATGGGCAAGGGCATGGCGCACACCGGGGCCATGCTGTTCGGGCGGCGGACGTGGCGGGACTTCATCACGGCGTGGGCGTCGGCGACCGACGGCAACCCGTTCACCGCGCACATGAACGCGGCGACGAAGTACGTGGTCTCCCGCAGCCTGACCGATGCTTCCGCGTGGGAGAACTCGGTGCTGCTGCGCGGGATCGACGACGTGGCCGCGCTGGACGGCTCGCTGTCGATCGTCGGCAGCGCGTCGCTGGTGCGGTCGCTGCACGCGGCGGGGATGGTCGACCACTGCACACTGGTGATCCACCCGCTGACGCTGGGCAGCGGCGCGCGGCTGTTCGACGGGCCGGCGCCACTGACGGAGTTCTCGCTGACCGGCAGCGTGACGACCACGAAGGGCGTCATCGTCGCTCACTACACGCGGGTCAGTCCTGCCCGACGGTGACGAAGTCGATCAGCCGCTCGACCGCGCCGAGCAGGTCGGACTCGATGTCGCGGTAGCTGCTGACCGCGCCGAGCACGCGCTGCCAGCCCTCCCACGTCTCGCCCCAGCCCAGTGCCGCGCAGACGCCTTCCTTCCAGGGGATGTTCCTGGGGACGACGGGCCAAGCCTTGATCTTGACGGCCTGGGGCTTCACGGCCTGCCAGATGTCGACGTACGGATGCCCGGTGACGAGCACATTGGCGTCGTGGACCTGGTCGACGATGCGCTGTTCCTTGGAGTTCGCGACGAGGTGGTCGACCAGCACACCGAGGCGACGATGCGGGGCGGTGCCGAACTCGGCGATGCGGGCGGGCAGCTCGTCGACGCCGTCGAGCGGTTCCACGACGATGCCCTCGACGCGCAGGTCGTGGCCCCAGACGCGTTCGACGAGCTCGGCGTCGTGCTTGCCCTCGACCCAGATGCGGCTGGCCTTGGCGGTCTGGGCGCGCAGGCCCTCGACGCGCACCGAACCGGAGGCGCTGACCTTCGCTTTCTGGGGCTGTGGCGCGGGTTTGACGAGCGTGACGGGCCGGCCGTCGAGCAGGAAACCGGCCGGGTTGAGCGGGAAGAGGCGGTGGCGGCCCTGGCGGTCCTCCAGGACGACCTGGCCGTACTCGAACTTCACGACGGCGCCGCAGAAGCCGCTCGCGGGGTCCTCGACGACCAGGCCGGGTTCGGCCGGGATCTCCGGGACCTTCTTGCGCTTCGGGGTGTTCAGGATGTCGCGGCCGTAGTCGTGAGATCGCACGGCACGAAACCCTAGCCGTAGAAGTCGTACAGGGGTTTGAAGGCGGCGATCCAGTCGTGGACGCGATCGAGGTCCACGTCCGCGCCGTGCAGGTCGTGGCCGTCGTGGACCAGGTCCATGAAGTCGAACGCCGGATCACCGACGCAGGCTTGAGGATCGATGGCGATCGGCCCGTGCGGGCCTTGCAGGACGTTGCCCTCGTGCATGTCGCCGTGCAGCAACACGCGCTTGACGTCGTGGGAAGCGAGTTCGCGGGCGCGGGTGTGTTCGGCCGGGTGGCGGGCGCCGGTGAGGTTGGTGATCACGACCTCGAACAGGAAGTCCACGTGCGAGGTCAGCGGCGGGAAACCGGTCGGGTTCGCGGTGTGCAGGTCGGGCAGGACGCGGGCGGGGTCGGGCGCGCGGGTGCCGGGGGTGATCGCTTCGAGCAGCAGTGCGCCGGAGGCCGGGTCCGCGTCGAGCAGGCCGACCATCGCGGGCGTGCGAGCCCAGGTGGTGAGGGCGCGGGCTTCGCGGGCGGCGACCTCGAGGTCCGGGGTCAGCTTCAGCACCGCGTGCCCGCGCGCCGTCTCGCAGAGGAAGACAGCGCCGTTGCCGCCGGGCAGGAGCTTCTCGATCGTGAGGCCCCAGTGGGCGGTGAGGGTGGCGATCAGGCCGGGCAGCGCGTCGATCCACCCGGTCACGTGCAGGCCGAAGCGTCTGATCAGCCAGTCCCGGTCCGCCTCGGTGAGCACCCGGCCGACGCTAGCGGCCCGGTTCGCGCCGGCACGTCGATCGGCGCCGATCGGTCCACTTCTAGCCGTAGAAGGGTTTGAAGGCGTTCAGCCACTCGTGCACGCGGTCCAGGTCGACGTCGGCGCCGTGCAGGTCGTAGCCGTCGTGCACGAAGTCCGTCCAGTCGAACGCCGGATCGCCGACGCACGCGCGCGGGTCGATCGCGACGGGGCCGTGCGGGCCTTGCAGGACGTTGCCGGGGTGCATGTCGCCGTGCAGCAGCACCGGTCTGACGTTGTCCTCGGCGAGTTTGCGGGCGCGGTGGTGCTCGGTGGCGTAGTAGGTGCCGGTGCGGCGGGTCAGCAGCGTCTCGAACAGGAAGTCGACGCGGGCCTTGAGCGGCGGGAAGCCGGCCGGGTTCGCGGCGTGCAGCGAAGGCAGCACGCGTGTGGGGTCGGTGGCCTGGGTGCCGGGATCGACGCGGTGCAGCAGCAGGGCGCCGCGGGCGAGGTCGACGTCGAGCAGGTCGACCATCGCGGGGATGTCGGCCCAGGCGGCGAGGGCGCGGGCTTCGAGAGCGGCGATGTCGTGGTCCGGGGTCACCTTCAGCACGGCGTTGGTGCACAGGAAGGTGGCGCCACTGCCGCCGGGCATGTGCTTCACGAGCGAGAGGCCCCAGCGGGCGGTGAGGGTGGCGATCAGGTCGGGCAGCGCGTCGATCCACCCGGTCACGTCGTCACCGAAACGTCTGACGAGCCTCGATCTGGCCGCGTCGTCGATCATGGGGTCGATCGGTGGGTCGATCACCCGACTCAGGCTAGCGAGTCGGCCCCTGCCTGGCGGCGGAACTGGTAGTCGGCCAGCGCCGGGCGCCAGAGTCCGTTGGCGTCGAAGCAGGCCGCCAGCAGCTGGAGGTCCGCGCCGTCCCCGGCGACGGCGACCTTGCCGTCGATCACCCAGGTGTTGACCGGCAGCAGCGGGACGGGCCAGCCGACCACGACCAGCCGGTCGCAGACGAGACGTTGCAGGCGGCCGCCGTCGTTGTCGACGATCACCGCGGGGGTGTCGAGGTCGAAGTCGCGGACGGTCGCGAGCGGGTAGCGCCGGACCCCGATCTCGGCGAGCGCGTCGGCTCCTGGGCCGATCAGGTGAACCGGTCCGAATCTTCGGGCCAGGGCGGCGGCTGCTCTTGCGCCGAGATCGGCGGCGCCGACCACGACAATCCGTTCGAAATAGGCCATGTCAACCGTTTCCCGCATTCACAATGCAAATGTTTCCGCAGGTCAGAATGCCTAGAAGAACATAGGGCCACGGTGATCCGCGCGTCAATCTCGGCCCATCTCATTTGGGATATAACAATGCGCGCGGAATAGGCCTGTTGAGACGCGGTGAACCTCTCGGGGTTCGGCGTCGTGTTGTGCTGCATCAACCCCCTCTTCGAGGAAACGTCATGACGACCACCATGGAACGGTTCGACCTGCGGCTGGCGCGCGCGTCGCTGCAGTACGCGATCGACTACGGCTGGACGACCGAGGTCTGCGGCACTCGGTTGCTGTTCTCCCAGGCGTCCCACGTGATCGGCCTCGCGGTGCCGTCCGACGAGGCGATCACCCTCGCCGAGCACCTGTCCGGGTATCGCCTGTCGTATCCGGCGGTGCGGCTTCCCCACCGGCCGGACTCCATCGTGTTCCTCGCGGTGCCGCGCGGTCTGGCCGCGGCTCCGTGGCCGCTGGTCGAGGTGATGCTGCCGCCGAGCCAGGCCGACGAGGGCCCGGTGGTGTGGGCGGTGCCGCCACGCCGCAGCCCGCAGCCGATCCCGAGCCTGGTGTCGTTGCTCTCCGCCGTCCGCACGGTCAACAGGTGACAGCGCGGTAGACGCGTTCGATCACGGCGTGGCGGAACGGGTTTCGCGCGACGGCAGCCACACCAGCACGACGGTCAGCAGCTCGGCGGCGGTGACCACGGGGATGACCGTGTGGAACATCGGCGAGGACCGCCACGACACGACGCTGAAAGCGGCCGCGAGCAGCTGGACCGCGGTGGTGGCGATCCGGCCGCGGCGGGTGCCGAGGCGGCGGGCCAGCCACAGGTTGAGGATCGCGAAGATCGCGTGGAAGACGGCGGCGGCGATGAGGGCCACCTCGACGGCGCCGCCGACACCGCCTGGCGGCAGGGCCGGGTTCTCGCGGGCGATCTGGTCGTGCAGCTGCCCGCGTTGCCACCACATGATCACCGGGATGACGACGTGGACGAGTGCGACGGCGATCAGCAGGAACCGGGCGGCGCGAGTGGTCACGTGGCCGA
>JAVXWK010000023.1:0-7709 GCA_032230575.1 Pseudonocardiales bacterium
GCTCTGATGTGTCGGCGCCGCGCACGGCCTCTTCTGCCACGGCGCTGGACGACGTTCCGGCGGTGGTCTAGGCGCTTTCGCGGACTACGAGCGTCGAGGGGAAGAACGTCACCGGGCCGCTGCCGTCACGGTCCAGCACGGCTCTCGCGGCTGCCGCGGCGATCTCCTCGACCGGGTGCGTCGACGTGGTGAGCGCCGGACGGCTCAGGCAGGCGAACGCGATGTCGTCGAACCCGGCGACCGCCACGTCCGCCGGTACCTTGATGCCTCGGGCGTGCAGTCCGTCGAGGACACCGAGTGCGGTGAGGTCGCTGAGAGCGAACACCGCGTCGGTGTCCGGCCAGCGGGTCATGATCTCGGCGGCCGCTCTAGCCCCGCGCGCCGCGGTGAAGTCGCCGGCCACGACCCTGGTCTCGATGCCGTTGTCCCGCATCACGCGCCGATACGCTTCGACGGCGCGGTCGCCGCACGGCAGCCAGGACGGCCCGGTGACCATCGCGATCCTGCGCCGCCCGGTGCTCACCAGGTGGCGCACGACCCCGTCGGTGCCGGTGCGGTTGTCCACGTCGAACGACGGCACGTCGCGCGTGCCCACTCCGATCGCGGCTGTGCGGCCGCGCATGGCTTTGGGCACGGTCTCGAGCGCCGGTCGCGTCGGGTTGACCACCACCAGCCCGCCGAGCCCGCGGCTGCCGGCCAGCCCGGCGAGCGTGACCGGGGCGCCCAGGGGCACCCAGTGCAGCGAGACGCCGACTTCGCGCTCGGCGGCGATGTGCGCGGCCGTGGTCAGGACCCGGCCCACGTAGGGATCGTCGAGCACGGCGGCGGTGTGGCCGATGACGGCGATGGCGAGGCGGGTGCCGCTGCGGGACGCCAGTGCGCGCGCGGCGGCGTCCGGGACGTAACCCAGTTCGGCCACCGCCGCGGCGACCCGGTCACGCGACCGCGCCGATGCCGGGCCCTGACCGGTGACCACACGTGAGGCGGTCGCCCGTGACACGCCAGCGGCCCGTGCCACGTCATCCAGCGTCGCGCTGCGTTGTCCCCTCATCTCCTCAGTATTGCGGTGGAAGCGCTTCCATGTGTGGGGTATGTACCTTGTGGATCGAGAAAGGAGGCCGGGATGACGGTCGCGGTGTCACGCAGGGAAGTCCGGGCCGCTGCGGCGGGAGTGGCGGTCACGTTCGGGCTCAACGGCGTCGCCGTGGCAACGTGGGTCGCCCGCGTGCCCGCCGCCCGCGACGCTCTCGGCCTGTCCGCGGGTGCGTTGGGGTTGTTGCTGCTGTCGATGTCGCTGGGCGCGTTCCTGGCGATGCTCTCCGCTGGCGAGGTCACGCATCGGCTCGGGGCGCGGTTGACGGTGTGCGTGTCGGCGCTGGTGGTCTCTTCGGGTCTCGCGGTGGCGGGCGTCGGGATCGGAGCGTTCCCGTCGGTGGCGTTGACGGCTGTGGGGATCTTCGTGCTCGGCTACGGGTCGGGCCTCTGCGACGTGGCGATGAACGTCGAGGCCGCGGAGGTGGAACGCGCGCTCGGTCGCACGGTGATGCCGCGCTTTCCCGCCATGTGGAGCCTCGGCACCGTCGCCGCTGCCGGGCTCGCGTCCTTGGTGGCCTGGGCTTCGCTGCCGGTGACCGCGCACCTGGCCACCGTGGCCGCCGTGGTCGCGGTCGGTACGTTGGTCGCTGCGCGGACGTACCGGCTCGGCGGCGACGCATCGCCCGGACGTGGCAGCGGTGTGCTGGCGGCGTGGCGTGAACCTCGCACATTGCTGATCGGGGTGCTGGTCCTCGTTCTGGCGTTCACCGAGGGCACGGCGAACGACTGGGTGGCGGTGGCGTTCATCGACGGGCACGCCTTCTCCGGCGCGGCGGGATCGGTGGTGTTCGGCGTGTTCGTCACGACGATGACGTTCGGCCGGATCGTCGGGACGGTGGCGTTGGACCGGTGGGGCCGTGTGCCGGTGCTGCTGGTCACGATGCTGGTGGCGGCTTGTGGCGTGGCGTTGGCGGTGTTCGGCGGCTCGCCGGTCGTGGCGGTGGCGGGCGTTGCCGTGTGGGGTCTGGGCACCGCGCTGGGCTTCCCGGTGGGCATGAGCGCCGCGGCGGACGACCCGGCTCACGCGGCGGCTCGCGTCAGTGTCGTGGCGGTGATCGGCTACACCGCGTTTCTCGCCGGTCCGCCGCTGGTCGGGCTGCTGGGCGACCACGTGGGGGTGCTGCGCGCGCTGCTGGTGGTGCCGCTGCTGTTGCTCCCGGCTTTGGCGCTCGTGCCGACGCTGCGCCGCCCGGACGCCCACTAGGTTTCGCTTGTTTCGGCGTCTGCAAGGACTGCGTTGGCGAATCCGGCCCTTGCGGTCCACGTCGATGAGTGTGACCGTCCTGGCCGCGCTCTCATCGGACACAGGAGACATACCCGACTCCCTGGCGCGCGATGAAGGGAACCTTCATCCACCTGGCGTGGATGAAGGTTCCCTTCATCGACTTCGGCCAGTCGTGGTAGCGATCCCACCAAGGTCCGCGCATCTCGGCTGACGCGTGAATGAGGATTCGCCAGCAAGTCCTGCAAGTACCGTCAACTCATGATCAAATCGCCGATGACTACCACCAACTGCGGACACCGGCCCGACGTGCGCGCCCGGCGTTGGAACCGGTGTCGACGAGCTCGTCCGCCGCGCCGTTGCGCGCCCACCACACACACGGCGCGGGCCGGGTACCCCCCAATTTCGATTCTAGTGAGTGGGACCGACAGTTCGGCGGGGTTCGGGCCGGGGTGTGAAGATCGGGCGGTGACAGTCTCCGCGTGGGCGCCCCTGCGTCGCAGTGCCTTCCGGGCGTTGTGGCTCGCCCAGTTCGCCTCCAACATCGGCACGTGGGCGCAGACGGTCGGCGCGCAGTGGCTCATGGGTGACCTCGGCGGGTCCGCGCTGCAGGTCGCGCTGGTCCAGACGGCCACGACGTTGCCGGTGTTCCTGCTGGTGGTGCCGTCGGGGGCGTTGGGCGACATCCTCGACCGGCGGCACGTGCTGATCTCCGGGCAGGCGTTGATGC
Organism: Pseudonocardiales bacterium; assembly: GCA_032230575.1. Classification (GTDB taxonomy): domain Bacteria; phylum Actinomycetota; class Actinomycetes; order Mycobacteriales; family Pseudonocardiaceae; genus Lentzea. The sequence goes on from JAVXWK010000023.1 coordinate 3,048, forward strand.
TGGCGGGTGCGGCGGGGCTGATGCTGCTCGCGGGCACCGACAAGGCGACGCCGTCGAGTCTGCTGGGGCTGCTCGCGTTGATGGCGATCGGGCAGGCGCTGTCGATGCCGTCGTTCCAGGCGATTCAGCCGGAGCTGGTGTCCAGGGAGGAGATTCCGCAGGCCGCGCTGCTCAACGGCGTCAACATGAACGTCGGCCGCGCGATCGGGCCCGCGCTCGGCGGGTTGCTGATCGCGCTGGCCGGGTCGGAGGCGACGTTCGCGTTCAACACCGTGTCGTTCCTCGGCGTGCTGATCGTGCTGGCGCGGTGGAAGAGGCCGTCGGACCACCGTCCACTCGGGACCGAGCACATCACCTCGGCGGTGCGGACGGGCGCGCGGTACGTGGCCAGTTCGCCGTTGTTCCGGCGGGTGCTGGTCAGGCTGCTGCTGTTCATCGTGTTCGGCAGCGGGCTGTGGGCGCTGCTGCCGGCCATCGCGCGTGGGCCGTTGCAGCTCGACGCCAGCGGGTACGGCGTGCTGCTCGGGAGTGTGGGCGCGGGGGCGATCGGTGGCGCGTTCGTGGTGCCGAAGTTGTTGCAGCGCATGAGCAAGAACCGGCTGGTGCTGTTCGCGACGTGGGTCTACGCGGGAGCGACGAGCACGGCGGTGCTGACGGAGAGCTTCGCGCTGGTGATCGTGGCGATGTTGCTGACGGGGGCGTGCTGGATTGCCACGCTGTCGACGTTCAACGCCACCGCGCAGGTGATGCTGCCGTCGTGGACGCGGGCCCGGGCGCTCGCCTACTACCAGCTGATCCTCATGGGCGGGCAGGCGCTCGGCGCGGTCGTGTGGGGCGTGATCGCGGACGCGTACAGCCTCAAGGCGGCCATGATCGTGCCCGCGGCCGCGATGGCGATCGGCGTGCTCGCGGCGACGAAGTGGTTGCCGCTGCTCGACCGCTCGCTCGACATCAGCCCGGCGACGTACTGGGACGCGCCGCCCGAGATCGACGACACCGACGCCGGGCCCGTGCTGGTCACGGTGGAGTGGCCGGTGGCGAAGGAGAACGAGGACGACTTCATCGACGCCATGCAGAAAGTGGGGCAGGGCCAGACGACGCACCGGCGCGACGATGTGGGGGCTGTTCCGGGACACGGAGAAGCCCGAGACGTTCCTGGAGACCTTCACGGTGGCGACGTGGCAGGAGCACCTGAGGCAGCACATCGAGCGCGGCACCGTCGTGGACCAGCAGAACCAGGAAGCCGCACGTGCGCTCGCGAAGGGAGACGCGCAGGTGCGGCACCTGTTGTTCGCGGCGCCGCCCAAGCCGAACTAACGTCACCGTTCGCACGCCTGGGGCAGAACATGATCCGAGGACTCGTCGTCTGTGCTGTGGTCGCGTTGACAGGTGGGAGCTCACCACCGCGAACACCGGTCTGGCCGGCGTGGGCCCACCGTGGAGAAGTCCTGCATCAAGCCTGAATCGACCGCACGGTCGTGAACCCGCAGGCAGGATGGACCCCGGACCGGGGCGATACCCCGGTCCGGGCCATGATCAGGCGTTGTAGGCCTCGACGGTCACCCGCGGCTGTTCGGACGGGAGATCGCGCCGGTGCCACGACAGCGTGACCTCGCGGGTCTCACCGGGCAGCAGCCACAGGTAGTTGTCGCTGTAGATCGTCGGCAGCACGCGCTCGCCGGAACGCTTGTCGCGCAGGCCGACGCGGGTCATCGCCGCGACGACCTCACCTGTGTTGCGCATCGTCACGGTCAGCTTCCGGCGATCACCGTCACGCCGAACGCCGCCGATGTCCGAGGAGACCTCGGTGCGGCCCAACGAGTTCAGGCCCTGCATGTCCGAGGGCGCGCGATAACGCCAGTACGTGTTCTCGGACAGCACCCGCTCGCCGTCGAGCAGCCGCAACCGCACCAGGTGCAACGCGGAGGAGTGCGGTGTCACCTCGAACAACGACGCCTTCGCGGACGCACCGACCTCGACAGCGGCGTTCTGAGTGCTCAGCACCTCACCGGACAACGAGTAGACCGTCGCCTCGACGCCGCCGCGCAGAACACCCGTGGTGTGGTTGAGAACCGTCACCCGCCAAGTGTCCAAAGAGGCCTGGACGTGGTGCGGCTCGCACGCCTTCTTCGCCCCGAAGTACGTGCCGTTGACGTCCATGTCGTAGTCGTAGGTCTGCCACACCGTCGAATGCCAGGCGGGGTGGGACATCCACAGCAGCAACGCCGACGCGTCGTCCCACAGATGCGCGTTCCAGGCCTCGAACATCCCGCGCATGTTCTCGTAGTTCACGAACTGCGCCTTGCGGCAGAACTCGTCGAGCGCGGAGGATGCGCCGAGCCGGGCGTCGATCGCGGCCTGGTAGAGCTGCGGGCGCTGGTTGCCGTCGGTGCACCAGTCGTGCGCGTACCAGACGTCGCCGATCGGCCACGCGACCTCGGACCCGACCAGGTTGCGCATGGTCTCCGCCACCGGCACGGTCGGCATGCCGATCTCGGTGTGGAAGCCGAAGTTGACCGTGTCGTAGGTGCTGGGGTCGAAGTACTTCGCGGGTTCGACCCAGTAGTACGGGCCGTGGCCGGAGACGCCGCCGTCCGCCGAGTGGCTCTGGTAGTGGACGTCGGTGTGCTGTTCACCGACGATCTTGCGCAGACCGGCGTCGGTGTTGGGCGGCGGCGAGGCCTCGTTGGCGCCGCACCACACCACGATGCTCGGGTGGTGGCGGTAGCGAGTGACGGTGTCGTGAGCGGTGTCGAGGTAGCCGGGGATGTCGTCGGGGAAGTGGCCGACGACCCAGAAGTCGTTCCACACCAGGATTCCGTGCCGGTCGCAGGCGGCGAAGAACTCGTCGCGGTTGCTGCTGCCGATCCAGTTGCGGATCATCGTGAAGTTCATGTCGCGGTGCAGCGCGATGACGTTGTCCATGCGCTCGGCCGGCATGCGGCGCAGCAGCTCGTCGAAGCCCCAGTTGCCGCCGCGGCAGAAGACGGGCACGCCGTTCACGCGGATCTTCAACGGCTCACGCTCGTACTGGAACTCGCGGATGCCGAAGTGCGTGGTCCGCTTGTCGCTCTCGGCGCCCTTCGCGGTGACCGTCAGAACCGTCTCGTGCAGGTACGGGTCGCCGTACCCGTTGGGCCACCACAGCTTCGGGTTCGCCATCGTGTGCGTGCCGAGAGCGACCTCGGTGACGCCGGGTTCCAAGGTCACGGCCTTCGCGAGCTTCACGCCGGAGAACGCCGCCTGCACCGTGACCGGCAGGGGAGTGCTGCCGGTGTTGCGAACGGGCACGCTGATCGTGATGGCGGCGGACCTGTGATCGGCGGACAACGTTGTCACGACACGCGGATCGCCGAAGACCGCGTCACCGGTGGCGCGCAGCCGGATGTGGTCCCAGATGCCGGTGCCGCGGTCGCGCACCGCGGGCATCCAGTCCCAGCCGGAGATCGACAGGTAGGTCGGCGAGTCGAGGTAGAGCCGGCCGGAGTTGGGGAACGCGCCGCCGTCGCTGCCCTTGTCGGTCGGGCTGCCGGGGTGCTTCATCGGGTTGAGCCGCAGCGCCAGCACCTGCTCGCCCTGTTTCAACGCGGCCGTGACGTCGAACGAGCCGCGGATGAACGGGTTGGTGACGTCGCCGATCTTCTTGCCGTTGAGCCAGATCTCGGCGTGCTGCATGACGCCGTCGAGCTCCAGCCACACCTTGCGGCCGGCGAAGTTCTTCGGCAACGGGAACGCACGGCGGTACCACCACGAGTGCCGGGACAGCGCCTCCGGGATCTGCGTGTTGTGCATGGCCGTGGCCGGGTCCGGAAAGTGGCCCTGGTCGACCAGGGACGTCAGCACCGTGCCCGGAACCGTCGCGTCCAGCCATTTCGAAGTGTCCACACCGGAGCGAGCGAGTGCGGCACCGTCCGAGGTGCCCGCGAAGTCGTCCATGGTGAGGTGCCAGCCGGAGTTCAGCTCGACCGTGTTGTCCTGGCCGGGCTTGAGCGCCGGGACGTCGCCCTTGCTGCGCCAATCGGTCCAGCCCTTGACCTCGGGCCGTGTGCCGGACGTGCCGTAGATCTGGAACCCGTTGAGCCCCAGCGGGTTGTCGTTGGAGCGGCGGGTTCCCGTCAGTCGAACGTACCGCGCGCCGACCGGTTTCTCCAGCTGGATCCGGGTTTCCGCGCCCTGACCGGAGTCGGTGCGGTAGACCTCGCGCCACGTCCGGTCGTCCGTGCTGACCTCGATGTGGAACGACAGCGCGGCGGCCGACAGGATCTCCACGCCGGTCGTGTCGTCGCGCGGCTGGTAGCTCGGCACCGGCACGAACGTCGGATCGCCCAGTTTCGCCTCGAAGACCAGGACGAACGACGAGACCTCGCAGACCGCCTGCAGGTCGACGACCACCCACTGAGGGTCGCCACCGGCCGCGCGCCAGCCGGAGCCGCGCACGCCGGCCTGCTGCAACCCGTCGGTGACGAACTGCGGGGGAGTGGCGGCGTAGGCGGAGGAAGAAGCGGAGACGGGCCGGTTCAGCGCAAGATCACGAGAAACCTCGTGCGACATCGACTCTCCATGCAACTCAGGCGCCCGCAGTCAGCTTTGGGGGTTGATCGTTTGCCGGTCAAGAGGACAAGCAGGACAGGATGACAAGGTTGTCCACGACTGTCCCATAGC
>JAVXWK010000031.1:0-5349 GCA_032230575.1 Pseudonocardiales bacterium
CGGATGCATGCGCGCACCTTTGAAGATCTTGTCGACGGCGTTCTTCTGGCCGTGCACGGCGATCCCGACCAGGTCCAGGTCCTGCGTGTGCACCTTGCGGACAGCGGCTCGGTTGTCCTCGTCGTTGCCGGTCGCGAACAGGTCGGCCGTGAAGACGGCCATGGTCTGGTTGCGGCTGAGAGCGCGCTCGTGGGCCTTGGTGAGCAGGTCTTCGTCACCCTGCAGGACCACGACGGGCTGGCGGAACATCGGCAGGTAGTGGATGTCGTCGGCGTCCACGTACGGCTCGCCGCGGAGTTCTTCCGGCAGGCCGCTGACGAGGAAGGCCGTGACGTTCAGCGCTTGCCAGCCGGCCAGGTCGTCCCGCAGCAGCACAGCGATCTTGGTGTCGAACATGGGCTCAACGATCGCGGGCGTTCCGGCCTGGCGTCTTGTACGTTTTTGACGTGAGCGTCGCGGCCTGGAAACCGGACGTGGAAGGCATCCGCGAGGTCTTCCACGCCTCCTTCACCACGCACGCCTATCCCACGCACACGCACGACGCGTGGACGTTGATGCTGGTCGACACGGGTGCCGTGCGGTACGAACTGGACCGTCACGAGCACGGCGCGTTGGTGAACGGCGTCACGCTGTTGCCGCCCCACGTGCCACACGACGGGCGATCCGCCTACCCGACCGGTTTCCGCAAGCGCGTCCTGTACCTGGACGACTCGGTGCTGCCGCACGAGCTGATCGGCAAGGCGGTCGACACCCCGATGCTGGTCGACCCACTGTTGCGGCAGCGGCTGCATCAGCTGCACCTGTCCTTGGAGGACCCGTTCGAGGCGTCGAGCCGGCTGGCGCTGATCACCGAACGGATCACGCACGACTTCGCCGGCACGTCGGCTGCCGTGCACGCGGATCCCACGCTCGCCGACCGGTTGCGGCAGTTGCTCGACGCCTCGCTGCCCGCAGGGATCACGCTCGCCGAGGCGGCGGCCGAGCTGCAAGCCGGCCCCACACACCTGGTGCGGGCGTTCAGCAAGCGGTTCGGGCTTCCTCCGCACCAGTACCTCATCGGGCGCCGCGTCGATCTCGCGCGCCGGTACCTGGTGGACGGGAGCCCCGCGGCAGAGGCCGCGGTGCTGGCCGGGTTCCACGACCAGTCGCATCTCACGCGCCATTTTCGCCGTGTGCTGGGTACGAGCCCCGGCCGCTTCGTACGCTGACACCGTGCAGGTCGCCATTCTCGGTCCAGTTGAGGCGCACTCCCCCGACGGCAAGATCGCGGTGGGTGGGCCGCGGCCGCGCACCCTCCTCGCGATGCTGGCGTTGCGGGTGGGCGAAATCGTCCTGCTCGACCGGTTGATCGACGAGCTCTACGGCTCGGAGCCGCCGGCCGACGCCGCGAATGCGTTGCAGGGCCAGGTGTCCCGTCTGCGCCGCGCACTCGGCAACGCCTCGCTGATCGAGTTCCACCCGGCCGGTTATCGCTTGGCCCTGCCTCCGGACCAGGTCGACGCACACCGGTTTTCGGGGTTGGCCGCGGAAGGCCGGCAGGCGTTGGAGAATGGTGATTCACAGGGTGCGGAATCCCTTTTGTCCGAAGCACTTCAGCTGTGGCGTGGTCCGGCTCTGGCCGACGTCGACGCCCCGGACCACGCGACTCGGCTCGAGCAGCAACGGTCGTCCGCCACGAGTGCGCTGATCGCCGCGCGGATCCGGCTCGGCAAGGCCGACGTGCGGGAGATCGCGGACCTGGTCCAGCAGCACCCGTTGGACGAACGGCTGCGCGGCTACCTGATGCAGGCGTTGAACCAGCAGGGCCGCCAAGCCGAGGCGTTGCAGGCGTTCGAGGACGCCCGATCTTTGCTGGCCGACGAGCTGGGCACCGACCCGTCGCCGGAGCTGCGGGCGATCCACCTGCAGATCCTGCGCGGCCAGACCCATCGCGAACTCCCGGCACAGCTCACCAGTTTCGTTGGCAGGCAAGAAGAACTGCGGCGGATCGCGTCGATGACCTCGCGACTGATCACGCTGACCGGTCCGGGCGGCGCGGGCAAGACCCGGCTCGCCCTGCGGAGCGCCGGTCCCGGGGCGATCTTCGTGGATCTGGCACCTGTGAAGGACGTCTCGGCGGCGACGCTGCAGGCGTTGGGGCTCAAGGAAACCGTGCTGGCCCCGGAGGACAGGCTCACGCTGGCGCTGCGCGAGCGCGACACGTTGCTGATCCTGGACAACTGCGAGCACGTGATCGTCCAGGCCGCCCAGCTGGCGCAACATCTGCTGAGCACCTGCCCGTCGTTGCGGATCCTGGCCACGAGCAGGGAGGCGCTCGGCATCACCGGCGAGATGCTCTGCCCGGTGCCGCCGCTGAAGCCCGAGCAGAGCGTCGCGTTGTTCGTCGACCGCGCACGACTCGTCAACCCGGCATTCGTGCAGGACCAGCACACCGTCGACATCTGCCGTGAGCTCGACGGCCTGCCGCTCGCCATCGAGCTCGCCGCCGCGCGCACCCGGACGTTGACGACCGAGGAGATCTCGTCCCGGTTGGGCGACCGATTCCGCTTGCTCACCAAGGGCAACCGCGCCGCCGCCCCGCGCCACCAGACCCTGCGCGCGGTCGTGGAGTGGAGCTGGGACCTGCTCGACTCCGACGAGCGCGACCTGGCGGCATCGCTGGCCACGTTCAGCGGCGGAGCTGCGTTGGAGGCGGTCGAACAGGTCTGCCGGCACGACATCGAGGTGCTGGAAGCGTTGGTGGACAAGTCCTTGGTGGACGCCACCGACGGCCGCTACCGCATGCTGGTGACCATCCGCGAGTTCTGCTCACAGCACAAGCGCGTCGACGCGGAGCACGCCCGGTACTTCCTCGATCTGGCTCGTCGCGCGGATCCCGAGCTGCGCGGGCGGAACCAGTTGCGGTGGTTCGCCCGCCTGACCGCGGAGCACGCGAACTGCCTGCAGGCCGTCGAGTGGGCCACCGAGCACGACCCGGACCTGGCGCTGCACCTGGTGAGCGAGCTGTCCTGGTACTGGTACGTGAAGGGCAGCCGCACAGAAGTCCGCGGCCTGGCCGAGAAACTACTCAACCGAGTACCTGAACAGTCCACTGAGGAATATGCGATTCTGCTGGCGCTGGCCGCGCCGGAGCGCGTGCAGAACGTGTTGCAGGGCTTGAGCGGCCCGATCAAGCAGCCGTTCGTCCTGATCGCGTGGGCCATGCTCAGCGGCCCGCCGGAGCCCGGCGCTCCGCGCACCGAGCTGCAGGACGAGGTCGAGCGCAGCGACGACCCGTGGATCCAGGGCCTGATCGGCTTCAGCAACTCCTACACCGGCTTCGTCGCGAACGGCGACCGGGCGACCGCGATCGCATGTGCCCGCACGGCGCTCAAGCAGTTCCAGGACCTGGGCGAACGCTGGGGCGCGGCCCAGGTCATGGACGTGCTGGCCAACCTGACCGAGGATCCGCACGAGGCCTTGGCACTGACCGACGAGGCGCTCCGGGCCGTCGGCGAACTGGGCGCCAAGGAGGAGCTCGCCGAGCTGCGGGGACGACGTGCGGACCGGTTGCTCGACATCGACGAGACCGAGGCCGAGCGCGACTACCTGGAGGCGTTGGACATGGCGACGCAGGCCGGTCTGGCCGCGACTCGGGCACTCGCCACCGCGGGCCTGGCCAAGATCGCCCAGCGCAGGGGTGATCTGGCCAAGGCCGAGCAGCTGTTGCGGGAGGCGCAGATGGAGCTGGGGTTCGGGTGGATGCACAACGCGGCCAAGCTCCAGGTCGAGGCCGCGCTCAACGAACTGCTGCGTACTCCGGGAGCTTGATCGCGGTAGCCGCCCGCAGGTCGAACCGCGCCACCATCGGAATCTTCGGCAGCAGCCCGAACATCTTGTCGCGAACCCACATCCCCAACCTGGTCGCGGGCGCGAGAGGCGGCCCGGGATTGCCCTGGCACCCGCGCGCATACGGCCCGATCAAGGCTTCGTACCGCGCGAAGGCACCCTCCCCCGCCGCCATCTCCCCTGCCAGCACGTAAGCCGAGACGACCGAGAGCCCGGTTCCCATGCCTCCCAGCGTGGATCCGTACCCGGCGTCACCGATCAACGTGACCCGCCCGGAGCTGACCATCGGCATCCGGACCTGGCTGATCGAGTCGAAGTAGATCCCCGGCGCGATCAGCTCGTAGGGCATCAGTTCCGGCGGCACCGACGACTTGAACATCAGCCAGCCGGGCGCGGAGGTCACCCCGGGTGCACACACCAGGTCGCGATCGTCACCGTCCGCGTCCCAGGTGGCGAAGTAGTAGCCCTGGAACTTGGGACGGTACGAGGGGAACACCAGCCGCCGCACCCCGGACCGCATCCCGTCGGCGCCGATCACGAAGCCGAACCGCCGCGAACGCCCGTGCGCGAACGTCACGTCCACCCCGGCGCCGTCGTCGTGCAGCGACGTGATCCAGTCGCCGAACACGTACTCGGCGTCCGAACAGCTCGCCTCGTACAGCAGTCCGGACAGGTCGCCGCGGAGGATCTCCACCTCGCCGCCCGTGAACCACGCGGGCAGCCGGGCACGCTCACGCCCGTCGGGGTCGCGGAAGACCATGTCGCGCGGGGAGGTCTGCGCGGCCAGGACAGCGTCGAGCACACCCATCCATCGCAACACGGACAGGTGCGCCTCGCCGCGGAAGTCCACGGCCTGACCACCAGGGCGCAGCGACGGAGCCCGTTCGACCACCGTGGGCGAGAAGCCGAAGCGTGCCAGCCAGTAGGCGAGCGCGGGCCCGGCGATGCCGGCTCCCGAGATCAAAACGTCCATGACCGGGAAGGGAACGCCGGACCGCTGACCAAACGCCTACGGTTCGCTGATGGCCTTCAGCATCTGCTGGATCTGGCCCTGCCGGGTGCTGGCCACGCGCTCCGCATAAGCCGTGGTCTCGGGGTTCTGACCGTCCTTCTTCTCCGCGAGCGCCATCTCCACGGCCGCGCCCTGGTGCCCGGTCATCAGGTTGAGGAACGTGAGGTCGAACTCGGCCCCGCTCTTCTCCTTGGTGTCGTTGATGACCTTCTCATCGAGCAACGGCTGACCGCCGTGCTGGACGTGCAGGTTCGCGCCGCCCTCCTCCGGTCTGCCCCAGAGCGTCAACCAGGACTTGAGCATCGAGAGCTCTTCCCGCTGGGTCGTGTTGATCGCGCCCGCGAGGTCCTTGGTCTCCTGCTTCGTGGCCTTCGCCATCGCCAGCTGGGAGAGGCTGATGCCGAGCTGCAGGTGGTCGACCATCATCTGCACGAACGCGACGTCCGCGTCGTTGAACCGAGAGCTGGCCGCCGGCGGGGGTGGTGCGGCGGAGTTCGCACCGTGCCCGT